>CAJFUU010000169.1 GCA_904420265.1 uncultured Clostridia bacterium | reverse complement strand
TGGCAGTCTGTTGACTTTGTCAACATTCTGAAGCCCCGAAGGAATACCTTCGGGGCTTACAGTTTGTCAAAAAAGCAATTTTGACAAGCTGGCGGGCGGGGAAGCAGCACCCGCCGGGCGCCGCAGCTTAAATTATCAATTTGGGCCGTGGCGGTTCCCGCTTTGGCAAAACCGCAGAATCCGAAAGATTTTGTGCCTCCGGCCACTATTTCCAATTTTTGCGCAGGAGAATGGAATTTTCCGACGCAAAAACCGCCCTGCCCGACGCATACGAGGCTATTTTGCCGCTTGAAAACCTGAAGGTTTTCAAGCTGCCGCCGGGGACGATGAAAGCGCGAAAGGGCTTTCGCTCTCTCGCGCTCTCTTGAGGAGGGTTGACATCCTGCTGTTGGGATTGCCAACAACCTGAAGTTGTCGATGGCTTCGGCAGTCCATTGTGTTTCAGGGCCTTGCGCGGCGCTTATTTTCCCGTCAGGCAGCCGTTGACGATGGAATCTATGCCCTCCAGAATGAAGGCGATGCCCAGCGTGACGCCCAGGGCCTGAACGCTCAGCCAGGGATCCATCAGGCCGATAAAGCCCACGACCAGCAGAATAATGCCCAGCGCCAGAATCCAGCCCCACCGGCGCGAACCCAGCGTGCGCAAATCCACGGAGGCGACGATGCGCGATACGCCCGAAAAAAGCAACCACAGCGAGAACAGCACCGGCAGCGACAGAAGCGTAAACGCCTGATTGAACAAAAGGAACAGCGATAAAAGCACCGTGAGAATGCCATCCAGCAAAAGCCAGGCCGAGCTGAAGAACATCGACCGGCCCCGGGCAAACATGACAATCTGCACAATGCCCGACACCAGCATGAAGATACCAAGAATCAACCCCGCCGACAGCACCGCCGTCTCCTGGTTGCACAGGCAGATGACGCCCGCCACAATCAACAAAACGCCGGCAATGGCGCTCAGGACGCGCAACGTTCCACTACGCATAAAAAACACGCTCCTTTATGGTCTTACGTTTTCCCAATCCCTCCGCCTCCATTCGGTAATAATTTATAACTTCGCTGTCCATCCATTGATTTCCTGTCGTTTTACTATATTTTCATAAATATTTTTCGTTCATAACAAAGCGTTGCGCCGGCGCAAGCAAAACGCACATTTTCTGTTATGCACAGTTGGTGGAAACACGGCGGGGATGCGCTATAATAGGGGCGAGGAGGCGGGAAACTTATGAAAACTCCAACCAATCATATTTCTCAGAATCTGACCGAGTTGCGCAGGCGGCACAAGTATTCCCAGGAAGAGGTGGCGGAAAAAATCGGCGTTTCCAGGCAGGCGGTGGCAAAGTGGGAAACCGGAGAGACGTTGCCCGACATTCTTAACTGCGACGCGCTGGCGGCGCTGTATGACGTTTCCCTGGACGACCTTTTGCATTTTGACCCGCAGGCCGAGCGCATGCCCATTCCGCCGCGGGGAAAACATCTGTTTGGCACAGTGCGCGTAGGCGAGCGCGGGCAGGTGGTGCTGCCCAAAAAGGCGCGCGAGTTGTTTTCCATCAACCCCGGGGACCTTCTGGTGGCCCTGGGCGACGAAAACCCCGAAAGCGCGGGCATCGCGCTCATTCCCGGCGACGCCATACTGCGCAACCTTGCCTTTCTGCGCGGCGCGCTGCATACCGGCGCGGAGGAGGACGCATGACCGCCTTGCTGGAAGCGAAGGGCCTTTGCAAGCGTTATGCCGGGTTTGCCCTGCGCGACGTATCCTTTGCCCTGCGCCCCGGACGCATTATGGGCCTGATTGGCAAAAACGGCGCGGGCAAGAGCACCACGCTCAAGGCCGTTTTAAACATGGCGCGGCCCGACGCCGGCAGCGTCTCCATGCTGGGCGAGGATTTTTTCGGCAATGAACGAAAATGCAAACAACGCGTTGGCGTAGTTTTTGGCGGCGTCGATTTTTACCCTCTCAAGCGCCTGCGGACCATCACCGCCGTTACCTGCAGGTTTTACCCGAACTGGGATCAACAGGCCTACGAAGGCTACCTGCGCAGGTTTGCGCTGGACGAAAGCAAGCCCTTCCGCACGCTTTCGGAGGGCATGAAGGTCAAGTATCTGCTGGCGCTGGCGCTTTCGCATGACGCGCTCATTTACATACTCGACGAGCCGACATCGGGCCTGGATCCGGTTTCCCGCGAGGAAATTCTGCGCATCTTCCGCCGTATTGTGCGCGATGGGCGGCGCGCAGTGCTCTTTTCCACCCACATTACCTCGGACCTGGAGCGTTGCGCCGATGATATTACCTATATCCGGGATGGCCGGGTTTTGCAAAGCGCGGACAGAGAAACGTTCCTGCGCTCCTTCGACCATCTGAAAACGCCCGGGGAGACCGGGAACCTGACGCTGGAGGAAATCATGTTGCGCACAGAAGGGAGAGAGGCGGATGAAGCTGCTTTATAAGGAACTGGCCCTGACCGCGCATCCTTCCTCGCTGGTGTTTGCGCTGCTGGGATGCCTGGTAATCGTGCCTGCCTATCCATATTCGGCAATTTTTTTATTCGGTTGCCTCGCGCCGTATCTCACGTTTGTCAATGCGCGGGAGACGAACGATCTGTGGTACACCGCCCTGCTGCCCGTATCCCGGCGAGACAGCGTGCGTGGGAAGTGGCTTTTGACCGTCTTTCTCCAGCTTTTCCAGCTTCTTTTTTCCCTGCCCTTTGTCCTTCTGCGGCAGGCGTTGGGCGTGGCGGACAATCCGGTGGGACTGGATGCCACGCCGGCCTGGTACGGCCTGGCACTGGCGGCCTACGCCGCGTTTGACCTCGTGTTTTTCGCTGCCTATTTCAAGAGCGGCTATAAGGCGGGCAAGGCGTTCCTGCTCGCGGCGCTGCCGCTGGCGGCGGTGATGGCGGCGGCGGAAAGCGCTGCGCACATTCCCGCCCTGCAATGGCTGGACAACGCTTCGCCGGAAAACCTGCGCCGCCAGGTTCCTGTTTTGCTGTCTGGCATGGCCTGCTACGCGGCGCTGCTGCCGCTGGCGTACAAAACCGGCGTCCGCCGCTTTGAAAAGGTTGATTTATGACAAGCCCCACCCGCAGCCTGCGAACGGGAGGGGTATCAGACTGTCCAAAACCCATGGGAGAGCGCGAGGGGGCCGAGGCCCTTTCGCGCTATAATCGTCCCTGGCGGCAGGTTGAAAACCCTCCAGGGTTTCAAGCCGACGAAAGCCGGCCGATTTGGCCGATTTGGAAAACCGGCGAAATCGCTTCGTGTACGGCGGGGACGGGGCGATTTTTGCGTCGAAAAACTCCCATTTCCCAGAGTAAAAATCGCTTCCTTGAAATTTTCGCTTGTGCCGTAAAGCGGCGCGAGCGAAAATTGGAGAGGGCGGCCGGAGACGCAAAATCCACAGGATTCTGCGGCAGTTTGTCCAAAAACCTGCCGGCAGGAAACGCCATGCAAAGTTTGTGGCGCAACTGCAAGAATGCACAAAAGAGAATCTGTCATTGTCGGGGATATGGCCCCCAAACGACGTTTCCCATGACAAAAGGCCGGCAATTTCGCAAGAAACCGAAGGCCTTTCGTCAGGTAGCGCTTCCTGAAAAGGCAGTTTTGCTGCTTCTTGACAGCCTGCGCAGAATCCACAGGTTTCTGCGGTTTCACCCAAGGGGAAACTGCACGGCTCAACATTGAAAAGTTGAGGCGCGGCGCCTGGCGGGGGAGATGCTCCCCCGTCCGCCAGTTTGTCAGAAACGCTTTTTTGACAAGCAAAAGCCCCCGCCCGCAACCTGCGGACGGGGGTCAGGGCGCTGGCAAAGCCTGCAAACGCAAAAATTGTCCGGAAAAGAAGGAACCCCGGGGGCAATTTATGCTTTCTGCGTCAGTTGCACATGCAGTCTGCAGTCACTTGCGTTCAGGTAAGTTCCCTTGCCTGCAAATTTGCTTCCCAGGCTTGCAGGCTTTCTCATCCCTCTGGCAGTCTGTTGACTTTGTCAACATCCTGGCCCTGCCCGCAACCTGCGGACGGGGTACGCGCTTCCTTTTTTATTCTCGCTTACGGGAAAATGCCCCGAAGTTTTTTCGCGCCCACCACGCGCTTGAGGGCGGACATATATGCGCCCATGCGCAGCGAGGCGTTCTTTTCCTGCGCCAGCGCCCATACTTCCTCGAAGGCGCGGGCCATGGTGCGCTCCAGCATATCGTTGACATAGTCCTCTTCCCAGCGGAAAGATTGCAGGTTCTGCACCCATTCGAAGTAGCTGACCACAACGCCGCCGGCGTTGGCCAGTATGTCCGGCACCACGGTGACGCCGCGCGCGTCGAGTATGTCGTCCGCCGCCGGGGTGATGGGGCCGTTTGCGCCCTCCACGATGTATTTGGCTCGCACGCTGGGCGCGTTGGATTTGGAAATGGTGTTTTCCAGCGCCGCGGGAACGAGTATGTCCACATCGCAGGTAAGCAGTTCCTCGTTGCTGATGCGGACAAAGTCGCCGTCCGGCAATTCCGCAAGCGTGCGGCGCGCGGCAAAGTGGGGACGCAGTTCGTCGATGGGCAGGCCCTTTTCGCTGTAAATGCCGCCCGACACATCCGATATCGCCACGATTTTGGCGCCTTCCCCGTGCATAAGCGCCGCGGCGACGCTGCCTACGTTGCCCATGCCCTGCACCGCCACGCGCGCGCCCTCCAGCGTGCGGCCCAGCTTCTGCATCAACAGCCGCGCGCAAATGGTCACGCCCCGGCCGGTGGCCTCGCTGCGGCCCAGCGAGCCGCCCACCTCGATGGGCTTGCCGGTGACCACGCCCGGCACGGCGTAGCCCTTCTGCATGGAATAGGTGTCCATAATCCAGCCCATGATTTCCGGGGTGGTGTTTACATCCGGAGCGGGAATGTCGCGCTCCGGGCCGATCAGCGGCAAAATCATGGAAACAAAGCGCCGCGTCAGCCGTTCCAACTCGCCCTTGCTCAGTTCGCGCGGATTCACCTGGATGCCGCCCTTGGCGCCGCCGTAGGGAATATTCACCACGGCGCACTTCATCGTCATCCATGCGGCCAGCGCCTTTACTTCGTCTTCGTCCACATCCTGATGGTAGCGTATGCCGCCTTTGCACGGCCCGCGCGAGGACGAGTGCTGCACGCGGTAGCCCTCGAACACGCGCACATCGCCGTTGTCCATACGGATGGGCAGGGAAACTTTCAACGTGCGCTCCGGATACTTGAGAATAATATAGTCGTTTTGCGCAAGTCCCAACAGTTCCGCGGCCTTGTCCAGCACCGCTTTGTAATTTTCATAGGGGTTGTGTTTCCTGGGCATGGTGCATCCTCCTTGTTTGGGTCGAGATTGCCTGCCGTGGGCTGATTTGCCATGTTTGTTAAGAAATACCCCCAAGACGCTTGCAGTATAGCATATTCGCCGTCGCTTTGCAATAGGTTTTGGCAGAAAAAATTCATTTTCTAAGTTGCATGAATAATTTGCGCCAATCCGCGTGATTTTCTTGCCGCACCCTCTTGCGAAGTGCGCCCGGTTCCACTATAATAGGGGCGTAACAATTTCAAACAGGGGGATATTTTTATGGAGGCATTTATATCGGGTCTGAATCCACTGCTGGCGCTGTTTCTGATCGCCGCGCTCGGCTATCTGATCGGCGCGATCAAGATCAAGGGCATCGAACTGGGTACGGCGGGCGTGCTGCTGGTGGCGCTGGTATTCGGCCACTTCGGCTGCGAAATACCCGCGCTGGTTCGCAATATTGGCCTGGCAATGTTTGTGACCTCGGTGGGTTTCATCGCCGGCCCGAAGTTCTTCCGCAATTTTAAGCAGAACGCGAAAAGTTACATTTTATTGGGCTTTATCATTATTCTTACCGGAGCGCTCACCTGCGCGCTGTTCATCGCCGTTTCCGGCGTGCGGCCGGAACTGATGGTGGGCCTGATGACCGGAGCGCTTACCAGCACGCCCGGCCTGTCCGCGGCGCAGGAGGCGGCGGGCGACCTGGCCGCGCAGGCGGCCATCGGCTACGCCATCGCCTATCCCTTCGGGGTGGTGGGCGTGGTGCTGTTTGTACAGCTTAT
>CAJFUU010000168.1 GCA_904420265.1 uncultured Clostridia bacterium | reverse complement strand
TCAAGGCGGGCGACCGCATTTGTACCATCGGCGGCATTTACGGCACCATTGTCGCCATCAAGGATCAGACCGTCGTGCTGGCCGTGGGATCGGCCAAGACGCAAATCGTCATGGCGCGTTGGGCGGTGCGCAGCGTAGAGGACGCGCCGGTGGAGAACGATTCCGAACCGCAGGTGTAACACCCTGCCGCAGAGCCATAAAGCCGCCTTTCCCGGGCGGCTTTTGCTTTGCCGGAAAGGGAGCGCAACGGCGGTTGCATGGGCTGCCCTGACGGCGACCGACAGAAGCGCAGCGCGCAGAGGCGGCGCGGCGATGGCTGCGCGCGTTTGCAAACCTGCGCCGCGTTTGCCGGGAAAGGACTCGCGCAAAGCGGCGGATGGGCTTGCCGGGCGTAGCGCTGGAAAAGTGCGCCATTTCGCAGAGCGGCGGCGCGAAGGGTAGGCGCGGCTGGCGTTGGCGCTATGCTACCACCGCCACGCCTCACCGCGCTTGAAAGGCCGCATCCGCATGGCCTTCGGGAAAGCGCCGCGCCGGTTGCTGTCGCTTTGTAGGGACGTTGAGGCCAGAGTGTCGGGCAATGGAAGCGCCGCCATTTTCGAAGCGGAGGGGCAGGCGTTTTCAAGGCGGAAGGCCAGACGCTTGCAGATGGCGCGGAAGCGCCGCCATCGCGCCTTACCGCATTTGAAAGGCCGTATCCGCATGGCCTTTGGGAAAGCGCCGCGTCGGTCGCCACCGCTTTGGCAGGGACGTTGAGGCCAAGGTGTCGGGCAATGGAAGCACGGTCGTTTTCGAAGCGGAGGGGCGAGCGTTTTCAAGACGGCAGGGCGAGCGCTTGCAGATGGCGCGGAAGCGCCGCCATCGCGCCTTACAGCGTTTGAAAGGCCGTATCCGCATGGCCTTCGGAAACGCGCCGCCGGCCTCCGGAAACGCGCCGCCGGCCGCCGTCTTTTCGCGATGGCTCGGGCCCACCGGCCTTTTCCGCGACGGCCATGGAAGCGCCTGCGCGGCGCTTTACGCAGCGCGGGTTTCGTGTTATAATGAAAACGCTACGGGCTGTGCCCGGACAGAAAATTGCGGAGGAAGACCCTTGACTGAGTTAAAAGCGCCGGACCGCACGCTCGGCCGGCTAATTGGGGGCATTTTGCTGGGCGCGCTGATAGGCGTGTTTTCGCCGTATATGCTCTTGATTGCCCCGCTTGTGTTTCTCGCGCCGGTGTTGGCCGCGCGGCTGTATGCCTTTGCAGGCGTGTGGCCGGTGGCCGTATGTTGCGCCGTGCAAATAGCCGTGGCCTATGGAACGTTTGGGCCGGCGCTTGCGGCGGTCATGTTGCTGTTGATGGTTTTGCCGTTGGCGGCGACGCTGTGGCTGCTGCGCCCGGGCGGGGGCTCCCTGGCGGATTGCCTGCGCGTGAGCGTCCCGGTATGGATGCTCTGCGCGGCGCTGGCCCTGGCTGCGGCCCAATGGGCGGTGGGGATGGGCCTGGCCGATTATATTGCTTCGCTGTTTCGCAGCCAGCTTGAGGCGCTGCCCAACGGCATGGCCGATGTGTTTCTGGCGGTCTTTTACGGCAATGAAGCGCCGGTATCCCTCAATTTTTTGACGTACAACCTCGGCTTTCTGGACCCTGCGGAGCGGGCGCTGAGCATTGCGTCGTTGACCGAGGCCTTGCGCAACATGCTGGCCCTGCAAATGACGGGTTGGCTTTTGAGCGCGGCGGCCCTGACGGCCATTCTGTGCACGGCCTGGCCGATGCGCCTGCTTGCGCGCGAGGGTACGCTGGAAAAGAAGCGGTGGACGCCGCTTTCCCGCTGGCATTTGCCCGGTACGCTGGCGGTGGGCGCGGCGCTTGGCTATGTGGTGGCGATGGTGGTTTCTGCGGTCGCGCCGCTTTCGCAGGCCGTGAGCGTGTGTTTGGCCGTAATGACGCTGGCGACGCTTGCCTTTCGCGTGCAGGCCGTCGCTTCGCTGGAACGGCGCCTGGCCGCGGCCAAAATGCGCCCCGGCGCCCGCGCGGCGGTGATTGTGCTGGCGCTTGTGCTTTCGCCGTTCAGCGAATTGATTGTGTATTACGGCATGTTTTCGGCGCTGTTTGGCCCCACGCACGGCGTGGTGACGCATTACCTGGCCCGCCGTCGCCGGGAGCGCGGCGATGGAGACGGCTTCTTTGACGGCGCGGATTCAGACGACGATTCGGACTCCGACGGCGGTTCCGGCGGAGACGATTGACAGGAAGGAGAAACGGTTATGAAGGTGATCCTGTTGCAGGACGTAAAGGGTTCGGGCAAGAAGGACCAGATCGTGGAGGTCTCCGACGGCTACGCGCGCAATTTTCTTCTGCCGCGCAAGCTGGCCCGAGAGGCCACGGCCGAGGCGCTCAACGCCGTGGAACGCGCCCGCAGCGCCGAAAAGCACCGCGAGGCCGTGCGCATCGCCGACGCCGAGGAAAAGGCGCGCGCCCTCAAGGGCAAGGTCATTCAAATTTCCGCGCGCGGCGGCGAAGGCGGCAAACTTTACGGCACCGTGACCAACGAGCAGATTGCCCAGGCCCTCAAGGCCCAGCACGGCGTGGAGGTGGACAAGCGCCGCATCGAGCTGGAAGAGCCGATCAAAACCGCCGGGCAAACGCTGTGCACAGTGCGCCTCTCTGCAGGCGTGAGCACGCGCATGCTGGTCAACGTATCCGTGGAAAGCAAGTAATATGGAACAGTTTGCGCACGAGGCGCGCGTAGCGCCCAACCATCCCGAGTCGGAACGCTCCGTGCTGGGGGCCATGCTGCGCGCCAACGAAGCGGCGTTGCTGGCCCTGGAATCGCTTACGGACGACGATTTTTACGACCCCGCCAACCGCGAGGTGTTTTCCGCCATGCGCGCGCTGTCCGAATCGGGTCGGGCAATCGACCTGGTGACGCTGGACGCGGAACTCGCCCGCCGGGGCAAGCTGGAGGCGGTGGGCGGCGCGCAGTATCTGATCGAATTGGCGCGTTCGGTTCCGTCGGCGTCCAACGTGCGGGCATACATACGCATTGTGGACGAAAAGTCCACCCTGCGCAAGCTCATCCGCGCCGCCGAGGGGATTGTCAACGCCAGCTACGAAGGCGAGCGCGAGACGCGCGACATTCTCGAAGAGGCAGAGCGCGCGATTTACGACATTGCCATGCGCAAGGGCGGCGAGCAGCTTCAGCCCATTCAGCCGATCCTGCTTTCCACGTTTGAAAAAATCGAGGAACTGGTCAAAAACCATGGCCGCATTGAAGGCGTGCCCACCGGCTATGCGGAATTGGACGACCTGCTTACCGGCCTGCACGGCGGCGAACTGGTGCTCATCGCCGCGCGGCCTTCCATGGGCAAGACCAGTTTTGGCATGAACATCGTCGAAAACGCCGCCATCCGCGCCGGGAAAAAGACCGCCGTGTTTTCCCTGGAAATGCCTGCCGAGCAACTGGCCATGCGCATGCTTTGCACGGAAGCCAAGGTGGACATGCAGCGCGTGCGCCGGGGGCAGATTTCCGATGAGGAATGGGGAAAGCTTTCCGAGGCGATGATCGGCATTGGCCCCAGCGGCATGTTTGTGGACGCCTCCTCGGGCGTGACGGTGGCCGAAGTGCGTTCCAAGGCCCGGCGGCTCCAGCTCGAACAGGGGCTGGATCTGATCATGATCGACTACATACAGCTGATGACCGCCACGGGCCGCTTCGGCAGCCGCCAGGAAGAGGTTTCAGCCATTTCCCGCTCGCTCAAGGGCCTGGCCACGGAACTGGGCGTGCCGGTAATCGCGCTTTCCCAGCTTTCCCGCGCGCCTACGGGCCGCGCCAACCACCGGCCGATGCTCTCCGATATTCGCGAATCCGGCGCCATCGAGCAGGACGCGGATGTGGTGATGTTCATTCACCGCGAGGATTATTACGAGCCGGAAACCGCCGAGAAAAATATTGCCGAGATCATTGTCGCCAAACAGCGCAACGGCGCGCTGGGCACAGTGAAACTGGGCTGGAAGGGCGAGTATACTTGGTTTATGGATTTGTCGCCGCGCGCCCGTGAGGCTGCGCCAGGACCGGCCTGAGCGCATTTTGCACGGAATGGACGCTGCCGAGGCTGTCGGACATGTTTCCCGGCTTGGGAAAATGCGCAGAACCGGATGGATCGCGCATTGTGTCCTTTGGCCAAGTGCGGAGACGGCCATAAGCCCGCGAAGTATGCGCGCATGTCTGGACTGCGCTTGCCGAAGAGCGCGGCGGAGCGAACGCATCGCGGCAAGATACGGGCGGAAAAGACTACCTTCGCGGTGGAAGGAGGATGCAGTCCGAGCTGCGCTTGCCGAAGAACGCGGCGGAGCGAACGCATCGCGGCAAGATATGGGCGGAAAAGAAAACTGCCTTCGCGGTGGAAGGCGGACGCCGGTCGGGCTGTGATTGCCGAAGAGCGCGGCGGATTGGACGTATCGCGGCAAGATACGGAGGGAAAAGAAAACCGCCTTCGCAGCGGAAGGCGGACACCGGTCGGGTTGCGCTTGCCGAAGTGCGTGGCGGATTGGACGTATCGCGGCAAGATACGGGCGGAAAAGAAAACCACCTTCGCGGTGGAAGGCGGATGCCGCCGGGGCTATGATTGTCGAAGAACGCGGCGGAGCGAACGCATCGCGGCAAGATATGGGCGGAAAAGAAAACTGCCTTCGCAAGTGGAAGGCGGGCACCGGTCGGGCTGCGCTTGCCGAAGTGCGCGGCGGATTGGACGTATCGCGGAAGATACGGACGGAAAAGAAAACCGCCTTCGCAGCGGAAGGCGGACGCCGCCCGGGCTGTGATTGCCGAAGCACGCGATGGATTGGACGTATTGCGGCAAGATACGGACGGAAAAGAAAACTGCCTTCGCAGCGGAAGGCGGACGCCGGTCGGACTGTGATTGCCGAAGAGCGCGGCGAAGAAGTCTTACCGGCGTCTTGCGGCAGTTGCCCGGTTGGCATTTTTGCGTTTATTCGTTGCGGCCGGCGGCAGCGCAGTCGGAGCAGAGCCCCTGTTCGCGTTCCGCGCAGTCGTCGCACAGCATGGCCCCGCATACCGGACAGCCACGCAAAGAGCGTGCGTCCGCGGCGCGATGGCACATGGCGCATTCCATCATCGACATTCAAAACACCCCTTCGCAAAGACTTCGCCGGCGCGGATGGCCCGGAAGATTTCCCGGGCGTTTGCATTGAGAGTATGCTCCGCGAAGGGGTATTTTATGCGCCATGGAAGTTTTTGACATTTGCGCCGCCAAGCGCCGGCGCGATTTGAGAAGGCGTGCATGGGTCCGGTTTTTACAGCGAATGGCAGAAATTTTCCCGAAGGAGAAAAGAATCCCTTCGCTCGATGGACATAAAAACGCCGCTTTACACGTGCAGGGGCACAAAAGCACACAACCCGCGCCCTATCTGTCTCTGGAAACGCGAGGGATTTCCAGTGCGGCGCTGGCTGCGCAGCGCTGTTTGCACGTACGGTGGTGCATGAACGAAACGGGACAATTTTCTGCCCATGGAAACATGCGAAGTTTTCGGCGCGACGGTG
>CAJFUU010000167.1 GCA_904420265.1 uncultured Clostridia bacterium | reverse complement strand
TACGGCCTCGCTCGGGGCTTTGGGGCGCTTTTTGAAGCCTGGAATTTCAACGCGATACGCTTTCCCGCGCGCCGGGATGGGCGCACCTGCCGGCGGAAAATTACGGGCGCGTGGTTTCGCTTGTCAGCAGCGCCTGCATCTATGGGAGCGCGTTTCGCATCCTGACCGTGAACAACCCTCATGGCAAGCAACACAGACAAAAAGAGGCGATTTGCATGAAAACAGGCCTGGTACTGGAAGGCGGCGGCATGCGCGGCATTTACACCGCGGGCGTGTTGGATGTGATGGACGAGGCGGGGTTGCGCGCCTGCTTCGACGGCGTTATCGGCGTGTCTGCCGGCGCGGTGCATGGCTGCTCATTCGTCTCCGGCCAGCGCGGCCGCAGCATCCGCTATTTTGCGCGTTACTGCCGCGACCGCCGTTTTATGAGCGTCTTTTCCCTGCTGACCACGGGCAACGCCGTTGGCGAACAGCTCTGCTATCACGACATTCCCGACCGGCTTGACCCCTTTGACTACGAGGCGTTTGCCGCCTCGCCCATAGCGTTTTACGTGGGCGTGACCAATCTCGAAACCGGCAAGGCCGAATACCCGCGCATCGCCGATATGCGCACGCAGATCGACTATATGCGCGCATCGGCCTCCATGCCCTATGTGTCGCGCATCGTCACGCTGGAAGGAAAGCCGTATCTGGATGGCGGCATTGCCGACAGTGTGCCCCTGGCCGCCTTCGAGCGCATGGGTTATGCGCGCAATGTGGTGGTGCTTACCAAGGAGGAAGGTTTTGTCCGTCACAGCGACAACATTCCCCTGCTCAACGGCCGCTATCGCAAATATCCGCGCTTTTTGGAAACGCTTTCCCGGCGGGTGGAACTGTGCGAAGAAGAGGAACGCTATATCCAGGCGGCCACAAAACAGGGGCGCGCATTTACCATCCGTCCCAGCCGCAGGCCGGAGATCGGCCGCCTGGAGCGCAATCCCGAGCGGCTGCGCTCCCTCTACAAGCTTGGCCGCCATGACGCGCAGGCCGCCCTGCCCGCGCTGCGGCGCTTTCTGGAAGCCGGCGAGGAGGCGAGAGCGTGAAGGGCGCACTGATCGCGCTGGCGCTGCTTGCGGGGCTGGGGATGCTGCTTCTGTGGCTCTGCTATTGCCTGGCCTTTCACCGTTATCAGCGCGACAAGACGCTTAATGTCTTTGAAGAATCGCGCTACGGCAACCTTGCGGCGGCAATGCGGGCCGGCAGGGCCTTTTATGAATCGCTGCAATTTGAGGACGCGGATATTTCTTCGTTTGACGGTCTGCGCCTGCACGGACAGTTTTGCGGCGTGCGGGAAGGCAAGCCGCTGATGTTGCTGTTTCACGGTTGGCGCTCCTGCGCGGCGCGGGATTTTGGCTGCGTGCTGGAATTCTATCTGTCGCAGGGGTTTGGCCTTTTGCTCGTCGATCAACGCGCGCACAGCAAAAGCGGCGGCAAGGTCATCAGCTTCGGGGTGAACGAGCGATACGATTGCCTGGCCTGGGCGCGTTGGGCAGACCAGCGCTTCCACCCCACGGCGATGTACCTGGACGGCATTTCCATGGGCGCGGCAACCGTGCTGATGGCCAGCGAACTCGACCTGCCCGCCAGTGTGCGTGGCATCATTGCCGATTGCGGCTATACTTCGCCGCGAGACATACTGCGCAAGGTCATTCGCCAACTGCACTTGCCCGTAGGACCCGTGTATTTCCTTTTGCGTCTGAGCGCGCGCCTGTTCGGGCATTTCGACCCCGAGGCCGCCAGCGCCGCCAAGGCGCTGGCGCATTGCCGCGTTCCGGTGCTGTTCGCCCACGGCGAAGCGGACGGCTTTGTGCCCTGCGACATGGCGCGGGAAAACTATGCGCGCTGCGCCGCTCCCAAGCGCATGATGACTGTGCCCGGCGCCGACCACGGTTTCAGTTATCTGATTGACCGCCCCGGCGTGGAAGCGGCGCTGAAGCGCTTCTTTGCGGAGACGCTGCCAAAGGCAAATGGGGATTCAAAGCCCTGACCTTTCCGCGCTTCGCCAGCGGCGCGGACGACGGGCGCGCATTCCCTTTGCAAATGACCATAGCGCTATTTGGGGGCATGATCGCCGTTGCCGCCGGCGCAATGGCGGCGCGGGCGAGCAATCCCGCCAAAGTTCCGCCTTCGCGTCGGGGGAGCCCTTTTGCGCCCATAATTCGGTTTTTGACGCTGAATGAAATCATGACCACTGGCCTGGCCGGTGGTTTGGCGAAGCTCTGTAAGGGCATGAAAGCAGCAGCGCTCGCGCGCTCTGAATTGCTGACATGTGCACCCGTTCCCCTGGATGCTGCGCAAAGCAGTTCTTTGCCCTCTTTGCGTCAGGTTTTCCTCGGCACGTCTCCCGTTTGTTGGAAAAGGGTTTGACGATTCCAGGCATAGCTTTAAGTTCTTCGGAACGCTCGCTTCATGCGGGGGTATTGCACAATAAAGCCGCCTGTTTTTCGCAACCACGACTTGCCCGAAAATTCCGTTCCTGCGCAACATGATGCGCGCCCTGCATCACTATGCGTGCAATCCGCGCTTGAAAATCCAGCGTCCGCAAACGCCCTTTTCAAAATACCGGCGCTCTACGCGCTTTCCTTTTTAGCCGGTCAGGCATGACGGTCGTGCGCTTTTCCCTGCCGTATTCATGCGCGAGGAGTTCCCGCGCAAAGGGATGGAAGTCCATCCGCCGGAGGAACGCGGCATCGGCCTGAAGCGGCTCGGAGGGAGCGGGGAAGGCCTCTCAACGTTCAAAGCATTCCTGCGCCTTTTATGCGGCGCTTTCCTGGAGTTGGAGCGATTTTCAAACATTCAACGGCCTTTTCTGCCGCAAGGGCGAGCCGGAAGCCGCGGCGTCCAATTCCCGATAGAATTCGCTATTGTCTCCCGTATCGGCGGTCTTTTCTCGTGCATCCGCCCGGCCTTTGCAGGCGCGAAAGCCTGCCGCCATTGCGCCGTCTGCATTCAGTGCGACGCTGCCCGCGCATTCCCTTGAT
>CAJFUU010000166.1 GCA_904420265.1 uncultured Clostridia bacterium | reverse complement strand
CGGCCCACGCGCAGGGGCCGCCCGGCTTTCGTTGTACCCTCGGAAATACACGCGGCAGCAAATGGGATTCTTAAGGGTCAATGACCCTTAAGCGGGTCCGGGCGGCGCCCGGCGTTCCCCCGCGCCCGGACATAACTGCATAGCCGTAGACCCACCCCTTCCCCCGCAATTACCTCCTGGCAGCCCAAAAATCCGGGCGCGCCTCCCCGCAGCGTTCCTTGCCCCAGCGGGGCAAGGCAGCGTCGCCTCGCTCTCTATAGCGTCCCTGCCGCAGGCAGGCAGCGTCAAACAACCTCGCTCCCCTTCGTACCCCATCCAACCGCACGACGCAACAAGAGTAGCGCCTTCACACGTATCGTGCCGAACCGAAAGCAAGCGCCGTCAAAAATACCGGCGCAGAAAACCTCCCGCCAGTACCGCCGCACTCAGCCTCAAAAGCGCCGGCGAAAAGCAATCCGGCCGCCGCATCGCGTCTCCCCTCCCGGCAACAGTATGGCACGTGCTTCATCCAAGGGCAACATTTTACATTTCCGCCGCGAAATCCGGCCCGGAAAATCCCGTTTTTCAACCGTTCCTTCCTGAAAATTCACTTTCCAAACCCCTGTTGGCAGTGTATAATGGAAATAAACGTTAAGGCAGCCTCGCCAAATCCCCGCCGCCGCGGCGCTTTGGCCGGCCGCCGAAAAAACGGAGGGCGCCTATGCGTCGAAGCGGCGTACTGATGCACATTACTTCGCTGCCCTCGCCCGGCGGCGTGGGCACGCTGGGCCGGGAAGCCTTTGCCTTTGCCGACTTTATGGAAAAGGCCGGGCTGAGCGTGTGGCAAATGCTGCCCATCGGCCCTACCGGCTATGGGGAATCCCCTTACCAGTCCGGCTCCACGCACGCGGGCAACCCCATGCTGATCGACCTGGAACTGCTGCGCGAAGAGGGCTTGCTGGATGCGGAACTGCCCCAAATGGCCGGCAACCCCGACCGGGCCGATTTCCCCGCCGTGCGCGCGCAAAAGGAACGGCTTTTGCGCCTGTCGTTTGCGCAGTCGTTTTCCAAAGTGGAGGCCGACGTGTACGACTTCGCCGCGCAGCAGGCCTGGGCTCCAGACGGCAAGAATGCCGTCAATTGGCTGGATACCTACGCCCTCTACGCCGCCATCAAAGAGGCCCACGGCGGCGCGGCGTGGACCGAATGGCCCCTTGAATACCGCGACTTCCGGCGCGTAAACGCCGCGCCGTTTCAAAAAAACGCCGATTTTTACATCTACTGCCAGTGGCTGTTTTTCCGCCAGTGGCGCGCTTTTCGCGAATACGTGGCCCGGAAGGGCATCGCCCTGTTTGGCGATATGCCCATCTATGTGGCTGAAGACTCCGCAGACGCCTGGTCCGAACCGCAGCTTTTCCAGCTTGACGAAAACTTCGCCCCCCTGCGCGTGGCGGGCGTGCCCCCGGACTACTTCTGCGCCGACGGCCAGCGCTGGGGCAACCCCCTGTACGACTGGAAAAAAATGCGGCGCGATAAGTTCCGCTGGTGGCTGCGCCGGCTGCACTCGGCGGGCGGAATGTTCGACTGGCTGCGCATCGACCACTTTATCGGCTTTGCCAACTACTATTCCATTCCCGCTTCCTGCCCCACCGCCCGCGAAGGCAAGTGGGTCAAGGCCCCCGGCAAGGCGCTGTTCAAGCGCGTGGAAAGGGCTCTGCCAGACCTGAAAATCATTGCTGAGGACCTGGGCGAGGTCGGCCCGCGGGTGCGCAGGCTCATCAACTACTTTGGCTACCCGGGCATGAAGGTGATTCAGTTCGGCTTTGATTCCGACAAGACCAATCCCCACTTCCCGGGCAACATCGTTCAAAACAGCGTCGCCTATACCGGCACGCACGACAACGATACCATCATGGGCTGGTGGGAAAAAGCGTCCGAACCGGTGAAAAAACTGGCGCTTAAAACGCTTCCCGCCGCCGATACTATTTGTGAGGCGATGATTCAGTGCGTCTTCGCCTCGGTCGCCGACACCGCCATCGTGCCCATGCAGGACTTTCTGCACCTGGGCGGCGAGGCCCGCATGAACTTTCCCGGCACCGTCGGCGGCAACTGGCTGTGGCGCATGCGCCCCGGCGCGGCAGACGACGCGCTCGCCGGCCGCATCCGCGCCCTGAACGGGCGCACAGGCCGCCTTTTGCGTCCCGAAAAGGAGGAATGATTTTTGAACGCACGCGAACTGATTGCGAACACGGAAAAAATATTGCTCAAGCAGGCCCATTGCACGCTGCAAAACGCTTCGCCCCGGCAGCTCCATGCGGCGCTGGCCGAGGCCTGCATGGTGGAAATCGCCCCCGCCTGGACGGCCAGCGAGCGCCGTCGCGCCTCCGGCCGCCGCGCCTTCTACCTGTCGGCGGAATACCTGGTGGGCCGCATGGTGTTTAACAACCTCCTAGCCATGGGCGCGTTGGAAGAAGTGCGCGCGCTGCTTGACGAAAAGGGCGTGGACCTGAGCGCCCTGGAGGACGTGGAAGATATGGCATTGGGCAACGGCGGCCTCGGCCGCCTGGCCGCTTGCTTTTTGGACAGCGCCGCCACCCACGGCATCGCCCTGGACGGTTACGGCCTGCGCTACAAGTTCGGCCTGTTCCGCCAGACTTTCGAAAACGGCCGCCAGATGGAAGCCCCGGACGACTGGACGAAGTGGGGCGACTCCTGGAGCGTGCGCCGCGACGATCTGGCCGTCACCGTGCCGATGCGCACGGGCGACGTCGTGGCCGTGCCTTACGATATGCCGGTCGTCGGCCTGGGCGGACACAACATCGGCACGCTGCGGCTCTGGCAGGCTGAGTGCGAGGAAGAATTGAATTTCCCCCTTTTCAACGCGCAGAAATACGCCCAGGCCGCGGCGGGCAAAAACCGCGCCGAGGACATCACCAAGGTGCTCTATCCCAACGACACACTGCGCGCCGGCAAACAAATGCGCATAAAGCAGCAATACCTGCTGGTCAGCGCCAGTTTGCAGGACATGCTGCGCCAGTTTGACCTGCTCGGGAAACCCGTGGACGAACTGCCCTCCGCCATCGCCGTACAGCTCAACGACACGCATCCGGCCATGGCCATCCCGGAACTGATCCGCCTGCTCGGCAAGCGCGGCGTGCGCTTT
>CAJFUU010000165.1 GCA_904420265.1 uncultured Clostridia bacterium | reverse complement strand
TTGGTGAAGAGCACGTCCATGGTCACGTCCGGGTTGACGCTGCGCGCGCCCAGGAAGTAGGCGTTCATGGAGTAGATGCACTCGGGAATCTGCATGGCGGCCACATAGCCCAGGTGGTTGTTCTCGGTGCGCAGGCCCGCGGCGATGCCGGCCAGGTAGCGCGCTTCCCAAATGCGGCCGAAGTAGTTGACGAAGTTGACGTCGTTGGAGAGATTGCCGGAGCAGTGCAGGAAGATGACGTCCGGGTACTCTTCCGCCAGTTCCGCCATGTAAGTGCCAAAGCCGAAGCTGTTGCCGAAGATCATGTCGCAGCCCTGCTCGATCAGCTCGAGAATGGCGTCTTCGCAGGCGCTGTCTTCGGTCACGAAGGTCTTGACCAGGATCTGGTCATCGCGCAGGCCCAGGGCTTCCTGCATTTCCAGGGTGCCCTCGTGGTGCGCCAGGGTGTAGCCCTTGTCGCTGGGGTCGCCAATGTAAACGAAACCCACCTTGATTTCATCGGCGGGGATCGGCTCAAAGGCGAGCGCGCTGCCGGCAAAGGCAAAGACGAGCATCAGGGAAAGCACCAGAGCAAACAGTTTTTTCATTGATTCTTCCCTCCACATATCCTTCCTGAGCGAAAAAGGCGAACATTTTCGCCAGATACGGATAGATTGTATATCTTTTTTGCCAATCCGTCAACACATATCGCGCGATTTGCCGGTAAATTTCACGATAAGACGCGAAACGCGGCGATTCGGCGCGAGAAGCGTAAACGCGCGGCGAAGAGGCGAAGCGCGGCGACAGAAGCCCCGGCGATTGGGGGCATGCTGGCGGCGCGGGCGGAGAAAGGCGCGCCGCGCGGGAATGGATGTGCGCGACGGAAGAGTCTTGAAGGGGCGACGGAGCGGGGCGAAGAAAGAAACAGAAGATCGATGGGAAACCGCTCGCGCGGCAATGGAAGCCCGACGTTTGAGGGTGATGGGGCGAGGCGAAGGAATACGCGGGAATATCGACGGGAAACCGCTCGCACGGCGGCAGACACTATATGCACCGCGAAGCGGTTTTACGCAGAATAGCGGGGCGGAAAAGCGTGTCCATGCAGGGCATGGATGCCGGCAAAGAAGTTGCGCAGAGTAGGTGTAAAATCAAATTTGGCGGCGAGGCGGTTTTTCGGTTCGCAGAATCGGCAAAATTCGTCGCAGCGCGCCCTGCGATTCCTTGGGCTTGCAGCCCTTGCGGCGGTACGGTGAGAAAACATCTGCCTGGCGCAATTTGTGGCCGGGCGCTTCAGGGCTTAAGCAAATTGCGAAAAGAGGCAAGAGCCGCGAAATCCACGAGGTTTTGCGGCAATTTGCAATGTTTTCCGACGGCCAGGGGACTGAAAAATATTCGCTCTGTACAATTTGCGGCCTGAACGGTCAAAAAATGCAGATAAACCGTGATGGAAGCGGCGGAAGGCGCAAAGCCGGAGCGTTTTGCGGCTTCGCCTTGGGCGGAGCTGACGGCGGCTCCAATCAAAGATTTCGGCACGACGCCTGACGGGGACGAACGCCCCGTCCATGCGACTGCCGGACGTTTTGATAGCCGCAGGATTTTACGGTTTTGCCTTGGGCGGAGCTGCCAGCGGCTCCAATCAAAGATTTCGGCACGAGGCCTGACGGGGACGAACGCCCCGCCCATGCGGCTGTCGGACGTTTTGATAGCCGCGGGATTTTGCGGCTTCGCCTTGGGCGGAACGCGCCTCGAAGCGTTATCAAGGGGCGGCCTGACAAGAAAGCCTGCCTTCACAGACGTCAAACTTTTTGGCAACCTGCCGCGCACGGAGCGCTTCTCGTTTCCCGGTGCCTCCCCGCGCATAAAGGGCAACCCAAGCTGATGCTTTCCCGCCACTATGCCGAAATGGCGCCTCCTCGCGCGCAAAGGGCAATCCGCCCCGCGCACGAAGCGCCTGAGGGACGGTTACGGGGCAGGGCGGGCTTCCTGAGATTCGCCCGTCTGCTGCGTGTAAATAACGTAGCGGCTTTTGCCGGCGCGCTTGGCCTCGTACAGGGCCAGGTCGGTGCATTTGTAGAGCGCGTCGAAGGATTCTCCCGCCGCGGGGAACAATGCCGCGCCCGCGCTGCAACAGATTTCCAAATCGCCCACGCGCAGGCCTGACATGGCCTCCCGGCAGCGCGTCAGGGCCTGCGTGAGTTTTTCATGGCCGTCCACGCCTTCCATCAGGGCCATGAATTCGTCGCCGCCGAGGCGGCCGATGATGTCCGTGCCCCGGAAGTGGCCGCGCAGGAAGTCGGCCAGGGCGCGCAATACCTCGTCGCCCACGTGATGGCCATGCGTGTCGTTGACGGCCTTAAAATCGTCCACGTCCATCAGCACCACGGCGCAGGGCGCGCGCCCGGCCGCCTGCAACCGCGCGCCGATGGCTTCCTCCAACCCGGCGCGGTTGAGCAGCCCCGTCAAGGCGTCTGTGCGGGCGCGCTTTTCCAGGCGTTCGGCGTTGAGGCGGTCCTGCGAAACGTCGGTCAGTTTGCCGATAACCAGGCGCCGGTGGCGGCGGGCGTCCAAAAGCACGCTCATGCGCGTCCGGCACCAGAGATAGCGCGTGCTTTCCGGCCCGCCCACGCGCAGGCGCACGTCCACAGCGGCGCGGGTTTCGGCGCTGGCGTCTCCGGTGAGCACGCGCAGAACATCTTTCAGACGGGGGCAGTCGTTGGGATGCACGCCGCTCAGAAAGCCTTCGAGCGTTTCGTCGCCCGCGCGGCCGCAGAGACGGTTGAAATTTTCGCCCATGCGCAGGCGGTTTTCCTGCAAATCGTACTCCCAAAAAACTTCGTTGGAATCCTGCGCGAGGACGCGGTAGCGCTCTTCGCTCCACTCCAGGCGCAGTTTTTCGGCGCGGATCTGCCTGGTTTTGCTGCGCATCAACCATACGGCCACCGCCAGAATTACGCCCGCGCACAGCGCCAGGCGCAATTCCAGCAAATGCGCGGCGTCGTACATAAAGGCGTAACTGCTGCGGGCCTCGTCCACGGAAACAATGCTGACCACCTGCCAACCGCCCACGTTCAGCGGCGCGCAGGCGACGTATAAGTCCTGCGAGCCGTTTGCAAGACGGCGGACAGCGCGCAGGTTTTGCGCGATATCCGCGTCCATGGCGTCCGTGCCGAGCAGGGAGGAGAGGGTTTGGCCCACATGCCGCTTTGCGTCGGCCGCGTTGGAGGCCACAATCCGGCCGTCGGCGGTTACCAGGAAGCTATCGCTTGTTCCGACAAGAAAATCTTTGGCCAGCGCCTCTGCCGACAGGGCGGCCACGAGCGCGCCGCCGTCCGCCAAAGGCGCGGCCAGCAAAATGAGGTCGCTTTCCGGCGTTTCCGCCGCGTAAACGCCGCTTTCGCCGGCGCGCACATAGGCAAGGCAAGACAGATCGGAAAAGTCGCGCGTTTCACCGTCGGCGCAAAGGGCCGCGCCGGTCGCGTCCACACTGGCCAGGTTTTCAAAGCCCTGCGTCTGCGCCGAGGCATGCAGTATTTCGCGCAGATCTTCCGCCGTGTGAGTAGAGCGGTTCAAATAGGCGGCGAGCGCTTCAAGATGGCGCAACCGGCTCTCCAGCGGCATGCGAAGATGCTCGGCCTGGTTGTCCGCGCGCTGAGCGATGCCGTTGAACATCAGCCCCTCGATTTCCCGCCAGGTGCCGTTTGCATAGGACAGAACCGAATAAAACACCATGACCGCAGCCGCAAGCAACAGCAGCGTTACCAACGCCAGCGTGCCGATCCGTCGCTTTGGGTGCGTCATGGCGGCATCTCTCCTCCCGAAATTTCCCACCTGCCTTATTATAACGCATATTATAACTTTGGTGAACGCCCATAGGAATTTTTTACATAAAAATTCGCACAAATGACGAAAATTGAAATGAATTTTTGGAAATTACTGCGACGTATTTGTACCTTTGCAAGCAAATTTTCCCGTGGCCTTGCCGGCCGCTGCGGTTTGTGTTATGATGAAAAAAACAACTTACACAAAGAGGTGGATGGGCATGAAACGCAAAATCATCTGCGCGCTGACGTTGATGGCGCTGTGTCTGACAGCGCTGCCTTCCTTTGCCGAAGAGGCGGACAAGGGCGCGCGCGATAACCCCTACCGCTTGGGCGAGGCCTGCGCTTTCGAAGCCGAGGTGCTTTCCGACGGCTCGCCGCGCCGCAGCGCCAGCGAAGAGGACTATGAAACCGTGTCCCTGGCGCTGACGCTGGACAACTATCTCTCGCCCGCCTATTTCCAGGAAAACTACGGCCGCCTTTACAAGCTGGATGGCGCCGAAGCCGGGGCGCAAATTACCATCGCCAACGAAAGCGGCGTCGCCATCGTGCCGCAAAACGCCTTTTGGCTGACGGTGGAAAGCGCGGACGGACGGCAGGCGGCGGGCTACCAGCTTATGGACGCGGAAATTGCCGGGAATTACGGCGTGACGCTTGAGGGCGGCGAGACGGGAACGCTTTACAAGCGCTTTGACGCCGGCGAGGATGCCGAGCCCGTCTATCTGGTGTTGACGTACTGCGCGGATGGCGAACAGATCAGCCGCTATTTCCTGCTGGAAGAGCGCGTCGTCTATCCTGAACTGGCCAGCGGCAGCCGCGGCGAAGACGTGGTTGCGCTGCAGACGCGCCTGATCGAACTGGGTTATCTGGACGATGACGCGGACGGCATTTTCGGCCGCAACACCGAGGCCGCCGTGCGTGCAGCGCGGCAGGCGGCGGATTTTGACGATTCCGGCGTGGCCGACGACGATTTCCAGCACGCCCTCTACGCGGAGGATTTCCCCGCCGCTGCGGCGGAGCAGGAATAAAAGATACGCCCGCACAGGCAATTTATAGGCAAACGCCTTCGAGGCGGCCGCTTTTGGGCCCGGGTTCATCGCGCCGACTTCTTTCTGAGCGCCCGCGCGTTTGGAAGGTTCCGGGGAAGCCCTGTTTTGACAGAATTCCGGCTCCGCCGCGCAAAGGCGGGGCGGAATTTTAAGCGCCATGAAAAGGCCCGGGCGCACAGCGCATGACCATGCAAGCGCGCTCTGACGCTTCTATAAAGCCGTTTTTTCTGTAAAATGCATAGGCCGGCGCGGTGCGGTTGGTGGAAAGCGAAACCCGCTGAAAGCCCTTTTCACAGGCGTATTCGCGAATGTGACGCAGCAAGGCGGAGCCGACGCCGCGCTCTTGATTGTCCGGACGCACGCAAAGATCGTCTATGCAGTATTCTATTCCGTCAAACCAATGCTTCACCCTTCCCAGGGCCAATGCGATCAGCGCGCCGCCATACCACAGGCCCAACCCAAGGGAGTTCCGGTTTCCAAGGATGTCTACAAGGTAGGCGTGGAACGAGGCCTCGTCGCGCCAGTCGTCGTTCCACGGCGGCACGGCGAAGGCCGTGCGGATTACCGCAAAGATTTCCGCTTCATTTCGCAGGCTCAGCTCCTGAAAAAACATACGCAAGCACTCCTTCACAAAAATGGGGGAAAGAAAAAAGCCAGGCCAATCGCCTGACTGCCGGTAGGTGCGCACCCGTTTCTTTCTGAAAAGCATAGCACAAATTGCCCTGTCTGTCAATCCGGAACCCCGCTTTGACAGCGCCGCGCTTATTCCAGAGCCTCCGTGGCGCAAAGCCAGGCCCAGGCGAGAGGCTGGCGCCTTCCGCCCGGGCCGTCGTTTTTCCTTACGCCGCCGTTACCGTTACGGTGAAGGGATTGGAATAGAGATAGTAGCTGCCGTAAGCAGTGCCTTCGATTACCAGATCCTGCTTAAGACGGTAGATTGCCAGGACCTCGCCCTCGCTATCCAGCGCGCCCTCCAGCACGATGGCCTCCAGGCCGTCCACGGTTACCTGACGCCCGTTCTGGGTAGTGACGGTGGGGGCGGGCAACTCCGCGCCGGCGGCGATGGTCGCGTTTTCCGCGTCGATGTCCACGATGAAATCGCTGGCCCAATAGGAGAAATTGGTGGTCAGGCCATAAACGCCGCGCAGGTAGGCATCGGCGAACGTTTCGGGATCGTTGTAGGTCCACGGCCAGACGGTCAGGCCGCGGTGACGGCCGGCGCAAACCACTTCATAGGAAAAGTTTGTAGCCGGGTTGTAGGTGGCGTTCCACTTGTCCAGCTCGGCGTAAAGCATGGCCACGCACTCTTCCACGGTGGCTTCGCCGCTTTCAATCATTTCGCCGTAAGGCTGGTACATCGGCAGGTTGGAGCCTTCCTCGGCGTAGCCTTCCATGCCCAGCGCGCCCACGGACATTTCCGGCCAGGAGGCGTACATTTCTTCAAGAATGTTGACGTTGAAGGAAATGGTAAACAGCTCGCCGAAATTGTCGTATTCATTCACCAGATTGCGCAGGGCTATGACGATGGCGGGATCGTTGGTTTTGATCTCGGTGTCATGCACCACCTCGCTGTCCCTGAAAAGATCGAAGAACTCGCGCAGGGTAGGCATGCGCTGTGAAGACAGATAGCGGATGTAGCCGTAGCGGGATTCGTCCGCGCCTTGGTTGTTGGCGGCCTGCACGCCGGTGTCCGTGTCGTTGACAAAGGGGATGGCGAGAATTTCATCCAGTGTGAGGATGTTGAGGTTTTCCACATCCGGCCGGTTAAAGAGCCGGGCGAGGGACTCATCGTGATTGATGATGATTTCGCGGTCGGCGGTCAGGTGAATATCGTTTTCAATGGAGTCCGCGCCGGCGGCGTAAGCGCCAATGGCGGAAAGGGTGGTGTTCTCAATGTATTCGCTGGGCATGCCGCGATGGCCGACGATCAGCGAGGGGCGCAGAATCGAGGGGGCGTCGTCGCTGAAGAAGGCAAGCGCCTCGACGGCGGCCTGATAGTCGTCTACCAGCACGCCGTTTGCGCCGTTGGTGTACTGCGCAAGCAGCGCAGCGGTATTCGAGGAAGCGGCCACCCACACCGTGGAACAGCGGCCCTGCAGGTATTGTACGTTTTCCTCTGTGGCGATGGCCTCGGAAATCAGGCACACCTTGGCGTGGCTGCCGTTGGTGGCGGCAATGATCTCGTCCAGCACATCCTCGTCAGCCTCCACGATATCGCGGAAGTCCACCATGCCGCGCACGGGGTTGAGACTGGCCACGTCCTTCACCAGCGCCGCGTTTTCATGCGAGGCGACGACGAACACGTCGCCCAGGCCGGACTCAATCAGGTAGAATTTGAGGGCGGCGGCGGTCTCTTCATCGGATACGTGCAGCGCCGGGATGATCGTGCCGGCGGTGGCGGTCACGTACTCGTCGAGCGTCTCGGCGATGAGATTGCCGGCGGCGTCGAGAACGCGCAGGTTGGCGTCCACATAGACAAGGGCGGTGGCGGGACGGACATCCGCGCCCGCGACCTCAAGAACGCTGGCATCCGCGTTCCAGGCCACTGTGGAGGAAAGCACGAAGGTAGTTTCCGGCTCGTAGACCTGCGTGTAGGCCATGGTCTCCTCCGCAGGGACGGGCTCCGGCGTCGGGGCCGCTTCTTCGGCCACGGCAAGCGCCGGCAGGGCGACGCTCAGGATAAGCGCCGCGAGGGTAAGCAGCTTTTTCATGGAATCCTCTCTCCTTTTCTTTGGGGTGATTCCATTGTATAGGGCGCGCGTATGGTGTGTGTCTGGTAATTTTCTTAGATGGGTAAAACTTTGGGTACGAATTTGCCTCTCCGGGACGCAATATGTCTTGAATGTTTTAAGAAGAGATTGAGGCGACGAGCAATGCGCCCGCCGCCTCAGAGCACTGACAAACCCCGCAAACGCAAAAATTGCCCTGAAAAACGAGAAATCAGTGAAATTTTTGCTTCCTGCGTCAGCTTTGCTTGCAGCCTGCGGTTACTTACGTCCGTGTAAGTTCCCTTGTCAGCAAGTTTGCTTCCTTGTCTTGCAGGCTTTTCATCGCTCTGGCAGTCTGTTGACTTTGTTAATATCCTGAGGCGGCGAGCAATGCGCCCGCCGCCCCAAAAAATGAATTATCCCGCAAGTGCCGTTCGCCGTTGCTTTTTCACCCGCCGCTCAGGCAGGGCGGAGACCTGCGGCCGCTTGCTGCCTTCCCCTGGCGATACAATCGGGGGCATGACATCCGCGTAACCGACCCGGAATCCTTTTACGAATCTGTGGGTAAAAGCATTGGCGTGGCGCACACCACAGGATAACCTCTGGGCCTATTATAGCAGGCGCGCATGGCGCTGTCAACGGGGGACGGGCCGATTTTCAATCATTTGTTAAATTTGAACATATTCCGTTGGAAAACGCCGGACGGGACAGCCAAAGCCGGCCCGGAACCTGCTGCGGATGCGTTGCATGCGGTTCTGTTGCCGCTCGTTCATTTTCGCCGCAGACGCCGGCCAGCGCGTTTGCAAAAGACATGCGTTTTGCGCCGGAACTTGCTGCGAACGCCGTGTTTTTTTGGCGTTGCCGAGTAATCGCGCCCGAAACGGGAATTTTTCAAGAGGAAAGGGCCGCAGATTGCGCGGCCGCGCCGAAGGGCCTGCCGCCATACGCTTTCGCGGCGCGCCGTTTGGGGAGGGGCGGCGCGGGATTTCTCAAAACGGTTGAGCCTTTGCATTAAAAATTCCGGCGCGCGTCGCGGTTGCCGCGCCGGCAAAGGCGGCTGCGCCTTTTGTATCCCATCCAGCGGAAAAAATTGCCGCGCCGAGGGTTGTCCGCCCTTTCGGCCTCATATATAATACGGCGGCGGGGCCGCGCCCGGCAGAGCCGGGAAGTTCAAACGGGGAGGCGGCCGATTTGCAAACCGTGCGCGTGGAAGTTTCCCAGCTAGCGCCCAACCCGCGCAATCCGCGAAAGCGCTTTGTAGAGGCGGACATCCGCGCCTTGGCCGCGTCCATCGCCCGTTACGGCCTGCTTTCGCCGCTGGTGGTGCGTCGCGTGAACAGCGGCTATGAACTCATTGCCGGCGAGCGTCGCCTGCGGGCATTGCGCCTGTTGGCGTGGAAGAGCGCCCCTTGCGTGGTGCTGGAAGCGGACGATTTGGAGAGCCGTCTGATGGCGCTGATTGAAAACATTGCGCGCGAGGACCTGCACTATCTGGAGGAAGCGGAGGCCTATCGCGCCATCCTGCGCGAGCACGGCATTACGCAGGAGGAACTCGCTCGCCGCTTGGGCCGCAGTCCCTCGGCGATTGCCAACCGCTTGCGGCTTTTGAAGCTGCCGGCAGAGGTGCGCGCGCTTTTGAGAAGCACGCCGGCGTTGAGCGAGCGCCACGCTCGCGCCCTTTTGAAGCTGCCGGACACCGCGCGCCAGCTTGAAGCGGCGCGCCGGGCCGGTCGCGAGAATATGAGCGTGCGCCGTTTGGAGGCGCTTGTCGAGCAACTTGCCCAGGAGGAACCGCCCCAACCACGGCGGCATGTGACGCGCCTGTTCCGCGATGGGCGCATGTTTGTCAACGCCGTGCTCAATACCGTGCGGCAACTGAACGCCCTGGGCGTGCCTGCCGCCTCGCGGGTGACGCGCCTGCCCGGACGCATTGAAATCACCGTGACGCTGCCCGAAAGCGTGCATCCCGCGCTCGCGCCGGAAGCGTTGGGCGCGCCGGGCGGGCGGTAACCGAAGCGGGGTGAGAACGGCGAAAATACATCGCCTTGCGGGCAAACGCGCTTGTTTGGGTGTGTGAAACAGCCTGCCCCTGCCCTGGGGAGGGAGCGGAGCATCGAGCGAACGCGCGGCGCTTTGCGAAATCGGGCGATGCCTTGGCGGCGAAGAGGGAATGCAACATGCATGCGCAAAAAACCGGCGCGCTCATCGCCAAAAGCGACAGAAGCGAGCGAAGGCCACAGGCGGAACGCGCGCCTGTGGCGGGGAAGCCGTTGACCGCTGGGAGCGGGGCACAGGACTTTCCGGCATTGCCGGCATGCGCTTTGGGGTCGAGCGTTGGGGAATGGATGCGC
>CAJFUU010000164.1 GCA_904420265.1 uncultured Clostridia bacterium | reverse complement strand
GCGGTCGCAGTCCGGGTCTGTGCCCACGCACAGATCCGCGCCCAGCTTCTTTTGCAGGGCCACGGCCAGGTTGAAAGCGTCCTTTTCTTCGGGATTGGGCACGCGAACGGTGGGGAAATTGCCATCCGGCAGTTCCTGCTCGGGCACGACATAGACGTTTTCCATGCCGATTTCCCTGAGCACGCGGCGCACGGGGATATTGCCAGAGCCGTGCAGCGGTGTATAGACGATTTTCAGCGTCTTGCCCATCTCCCGGGTCAATTCCGGATTCACGGCCAGCTTTTCCACGGCGGCGATATAGGCGTCGTCCACCTCGGGCGGGATCGTGACAAGCAGGCCCTTCGCGCGGGCCTCGTTTTCGTCCATGGGTTTTGCCTCGCCGTAACCAATGCCGGAAAGCCGGCCGGTGATGATGGCGGCGCGATCCGGCGGCAGCTGGCCGCCGTCCTCCCAGTATACCTTATAGCCGTTGTACTTGCTGGGGTTGTGGCTGGCGGTAATCACTACGCCGGCCAGACAGTTCAGGTGCCGCACCGTAAAGGAGAGCACCGGCACCGGGCGCAGCGAATCAAACAAATACGCCTTCACGCCCTGCGAAGCGAGAATCAGCGCCGTTTCGCGGGCGAACTCCTGCGAGAAATTGCGGGAATCGTAGCCGATGGCCACGCCGCGCTGCGCGCCGCCCTCATGCTCGTTCACCAGCGCGGCCAGCGCCAGCGTCACCCGGCCGACGGTGTAGCGGTTCATGCGGTTGCTTCCCAGCCCCAGCACGCCGCGCATGCCGGCCGTGCCGAAGGACAGTTCGCGGTAAAAGCGGTCTTCCAGCTCCGCAGGGTCGCTCTCCAGCGCGCGCAGTTCAGCCTGCTCCTGCACATTGCCCGCGGTCAGCGCGAGCCAATTCTGATATTCCTGCATGGTTGTATTCATAATTCAGCCCTCTGGCGGCACAGCCTGCGCATGTGCCCGCGCTCCTGTTCTGCAATTTCGAGAAAGGTCTTGCGCGCTTCGGTGTCGGAAGACAGGCGCGCCAGTTCCGAGTAAAAGAGAATGGAATCCTTTTCCGAAGCAATGGCATAGTCCAGCACGGCGCGTATATCGTCGAAGCCTTCCTCGCGCAGGGCCATAAGCCCGCCGGGGAAAACAATGTCCGCAGCCACGGCGCTCAAATAAGCGCTGGCTTCCTCGCCGTAGGAGGCGTGGTCGCCGCGCCGCGCGAGCGCCTCGTTGTAAAGGCGGGTAAACTCGGCGGCGTGGACAACCTCGTCGGCGGCGAGAGAGGCGAGCATGTCGATGACCTCGCGTTTTTTGCTCACGCGCGCGGCCTTGCGGTACAGGGCCTCGCCGCGCTTCTCCATCTCAATGGCGATGCGCAGGCCCTCCAGGTCGTTAAAATCGTGCATGCGGCGCCTCCCGGGAAATTATTTGTCCTTGAAGTATTCGTTCAGAGCGGTAACCAGCGCGTCGGCGTCCACGCCGTGCACCATGCTGGCCATTTCAATGGACTCGCCCACAGACATGGGGCAGGTAAGGCAGTGCATGCCGTGCGCCATGAAAACGGGCGCGCAGCCGCGGTCCTTGGAAAGCACCTCGCCGATGGTCATGGTCTTATCAATGGTCATGGAAGAAACCTCCTTATGGCTATTTCGAAGGCGCGGACGGGGCGCAAAGCCCCGCAGGCCGGCAAATTTGACCTTGTCCGCCCATCACTTCATTTTACAGCAAAACGTCAAGGAAAGCAAGGGCTCCTTTGCGAAAAACGGAGGATTATTATGCCAATGAAAAGCCTGCCGGGAAGTTTGGACAGGTGTTGTGCTTCCTGGGCGGCGTTTTCCGGCGCAGGCGGGGCGCGCCGTCCAGCCCGGCAGGCCTGATTGGCCGTGCATCGTTGCCGCCCAACGGGGTCATCATCTTCCGCAGCCTGTCTAAGCATGGGCAATTTCCCGGCCAGAAAAGCCCGCCCGATGGGATATTTCGCTCCGTTACAGGCTGTCAGAAACGTAGAAAAACTGCCTTTCAAGAAGCGTTGCCTGACGAAAGATATTCGGTTTCTTGCGAAATTTCCGGCCTTTTCGCCAGGGGAAGCGCCATTTGGGGGCCACATCCCTGTTAATGGCAGATTTTTTGCCGCTTTCCTGCGGCCACAGGAACTCCGCGCGGCTTTCCTTCCCGGAGTTTTTGACGGGCTGCGACGGAGCATTTTCCCTCGCCGCGTTTTCAACGGCCCGGCGCACAACCGATGGCACGCGAACAACCCGCCTGCGGCGCTCATGCGGCCGTGCCCCGGGCGTCATTTTCCCAAAACCTCTCGACCCGCCATGCAAGGCCCGTCATACCGCAACGAAAGCCGGGCCGCTCCCGCGCAGGTTCAGCCGGCGGTCTTCGCAACTTCCTTCAGACAAAACGCAACCAAAATTCCTGTCCTTTCCCCGCATGGCAGCTGTAAAAATCGAGGAGATAATGACAGATTTCCCCACTCCTGTCCTTCCCCTGCGGGACGGGAGATGATGAAGCCAAGGTTCGAGATAATCCAATCGTCTCCGCCCGTCCCCTGCGGGGCAGTATTATAAGTAACAGTGCCGCCGGCTCCCTTCCGCCCCTTCCCTGCGGGGCAGGGCAGCGTATTGACAGGGGAACGCAAAACGGCCTGCCTGGTCAAAACGGACGGCAGGTAGGCCCGTTCCGCCATTTTCCAGAGGCACGCGCCTGGTTTACAAAGAAAATGCCGGTTTGCTCTGGCCGTCGGAAAATTGCGGCGTTTTCCAGCGGCCGCCCCGCGCTGAAAAAGCGGGAAAACGCATAAACCCCTGCCCATTATTTCGGGGCAGGGGTTTGTTGCTCTCTTGCGGCAGCGCTGGCCGTTTTTTCCATCCACTAGCGGCCGGAAGCACGTTTCTGGCTGCGCAGGAAGTCCATGTATACAGCCAGCAGGATGACCGCGCCCTTGATGATGTACTGCCAGTCGGAGTTAATGCCCATCAAGTTCAGGCCGTTGTTGAGGATACCGATGATCAGCGCGCCAATCAGGGTGCCGCCCAGGCGGCCCGAGCCGCCGGACATGGACGTACCACCCACAACCACGGCGGCAATGGCGTCCATCTCCGCGCCGTCGCCGGAGGTGCAGGTGCCCGCATAGAGGCGCGAAGCAATGGTGATGCCCGCCAGGCCCGCCATCAAGCCGCTGAAGCTGTACACCACGAACTTGACCTTCGCCGTGCTGATGCCGGAGAACTTCGCCGCCGTGTCGTTGCCGCCCACGGCGTAGATGTGCCTGCCCATGCGCGTGCGGTTTAAGAACAGCACCGAGATCAAAAACACCACAAACATCGTTACCACCGGGGTGGGGAACGGGCCCACATAACCCGCGCCAAGGAACTTCCAGCCGTCCGTCATGCAGCGGATGGGTTTGCCGCCCGAATAGACGTATGCGATACCTTTGGCGATGTTCATGGACGCCAGGGTGACGATGAACGGCGGAATCTGCGTCTTGGCGATGATGATACCGTTAAACAGGCCGAAAACCAGGCCCGAAAGGATTGCCACCAGTACGCCGACAATTTCCGGCATGCCGCCCCAAACCACCGTGGCCGCGCCCAATACGCCGGACATGGCGATGATGGAGCCGACCGACAGGTCGATGCCGCCCAGGATAATGACCATCGTCATACCGCAGGCCAGCAGCAGGTTCGGCGCGCTCTGGCGCAGCACGTTGAAGATGTTGTTCTGCGTCAGGAAGGTGTTGTGCGTAACGGGATACACGTACAAAAACAGGATCATCGCCGCCAACGCGCAGAGGATGCCCAGATTATCCTTGAAATACCGCTTGATGCTCTTTCCCAATCTCTCAGCCATTGTCGTGCCCTCCTGATGCTTCTTGGGTGGCCAGTTTCATAATGGCCTCCTGGCTGACGTCCTCATGCTGGATGCAGCCGGTAATCCGGCCTTCGTACATCACGTATACGCGGTCGGACATGTTGATGATTTCCGGAAGTTCCGAGGAGATCATCACGATGGAAACCCCCTGTTTGGCCAGGTTGTTCATAATTTCATAGATCTCCGCCTTGGCGCCCACGTCCACGCCGCGGGTCGGCTCGTCCAGAATCAATATTTTCGGGTTCGTGGCCAACCAGCGGCCAATCATCACCTTTTGCTGGTTGCCGCCGGAAAGGTTGGAAACCCGCTGTTCCTGCGAGGGCGTCTTGGTGTGCATCTTGTCGATGAATTCCTGGGTGATTTCCGCCTCGCGCCGGGCGTTCACGGAAAGATGGTTGATAAACTCATGCAACACTTCGATGGTGGAGTTGAACCTCACGCTCTGCACATGGTAAAGTCCCTGCAGCTTGCGGTTTTCCGGCACCATGGCAATGCCGTTTTTCATTGCGTCCACAGCGCTGCGAATGTTGACCTTCTGGCCGTTTATGTAAACGTTGCCCGTCGAGCCGGGCGTCAGGCCAAACACGCACTGCATCGTTTCGCTGCGTCCCGCGCCGACCAGTCCGGCAAAGCCGACAATTTCGCCCTTGTGCACTTCAAAGGATACGCCTTTGACGCGCGAACGCTTGCGCTTGCCGTCGTCGATGTTTTCGCACTTGAGCACCACTTCGTCACTGGATACATGATCGCGCACGTAGTACTGATCCAGCTCGCGGCCGACCATCATGGCGATCAACTCATCGCGCGGAGTGTCCGCCACCACACGCGTGCCCACATAGCAGCCGTCGCGCAGCACCGTAACCCGGTCGCAAACCTCGTCCAGCTCGCTCATCTTGTGGGAAATGTAGATAATGCCAACGCCCTGCTTGGCCAGATTGCGCATAATTTCAAACAGCGCCGTCACTTCACGATCCGAAATAGAGGAGGTCGGCTCGTCCATTACCAGAATGCGGCAGTTGAAGGAAATGGCCTTGACGATTTCCACCATCTGCTGCTGGGCGATGCTCAAATCGGCAATCAGCGCGTCTGCATCAATGCCCAAATCGAACTGGTCGAGCATCTTCTGTGCGTTCACGCTCATCTTGGCGCGGTTGACGCCGAAGGCGCCCATCGGTTCGCGGCCGAGAAAAATATTTTCGGCCACGGTCATGTGCGGCACCAGCACCAGTTCCTGGTGAATAATGGAAATACCGTTCGCGCGCGCGGAATTGACGCCTGTAATGGCGACTTCTTTGCCGTCGATGAGGATTTTCCCTTCTTCCGGGTGGTAGATGCCGCCCAGCACCTTGATCAGCGTCGATTTTCCCGCGCCGTTTTCGCCCAGCAGCGCGTGAATTTCGCCGGCTTTCAGCTGGAAATCCACATTCTGCAGGGCCTTGACGCCGGGAAACGACTTGCAGATATTTTTCATTTCGAGCAAGTATTCGCTCACCGCGTTTCACCACCGTTTCTTCTTCATGGGGGCTTTGCCGGCGAAAACCCGCCGGCAAAGCCCCGCAAATTCAATCGCGCCGCAGCCAATTCCGCCATGCGGCGGAACTTTTCCGAAAATCTGAAAAAGGGCTTTGCCCTGAAAGAACAAAGCCTCTTTTTCCACGTCGGTGAATATGCCCGGGCAAGCCCGGTCAAATCCGGCCGCCGCGCCAAACTTTGCCTTACGGCAAAGCTTCCTTCGCCGTTAAAGCGGCCAAGCCGTTTTGCGGCTTACTGCCAACCGTCCGTGCCGTACTCGGCAACGTTGTCGGCGTTGATCATGAAGGTGTCGATGGGATAGCGATCCTCAACCTCTTCGCCGGCCAGCCACTGATAGTATACTTCGGCAATGGTGGTGCCAATGGAGATCGGGGACTGCGCGCCGGTGCCGGTCATGCGGCCTTCGGCGATCAGGGCCTTGACGTCGGGAGAGCCGTCCACGCCGTAGATCAGGGCGTCGGAGCCAGCCGCCTCAGCCGCCGCGAAGGCGCCCAGGGCCGTCGGGTCGTTGCCGCCGAAGATGGCCACAGCGTCGGGATGCGCGGTCAGCGCGTCCGTGGCGTTGAGGTTGCCCTGCTCCTGGTTGCCCATGGAGTCGATCTGCGCAACCACGTTGAACTCTACGCCGCTGTCCTCAATGGCCTGCAGGAAGCCGTCGGTACGGTCCACAACGGACTGCATGGTCGGGGAATCCAGCACGATGATGTCGCCGCCTTCGGGGCACTTCTCAGCCAGATCCAAGCCCACAACGTAACCGGCGTTGTAGTTATCGGAGCCGGCATAGCTGACCAGATAGGACATATCCGCAACCTCGGTGTCGAAGCCGAAGATCGGAATATCGTTCTCCTGCAGGCGATCCAGCGCGGCGATGATGCCATCGCGATCCACCGGATTGAGGAAGATGGCCACGATGCCACGGGAAATCAGGTCCTCAATCTGGGAAATCTGCGTCTCGTTGCTGTTCTGGGGGTCAAGGGCGATCAACTCGTCGCCATGGGACTCGACGACCTCACGGATCGCGCCTTCCAGGGTAACGAAGAAGGGGTTGGTGCCATCCATGCAGGTGTAGCCGATGAGGTTGCCTTCCGCCATCGCGGTGCAGCCCAGCAGCATTGCCAGCGCCAAAACGAAAACAAGAGCCTTTTTCATAAAAAAACCTCCTTATTTTCAACGGACGTCTCTGTCCGCCGGTTCCGGTCTTAAAAAATCCCACGAATCTTTATGCATAACGAACGATAATGGTAAATATTCATGCAATATTTCGCACATTTTCAGCGCTTTTTTATTATAAATGAATTGTGTGAATTTGTCAATATGCCATGCAGCGTTCTGTGCAAAAAAATCATTCTGAGCGTGGTTGCAAAGAAGCATTTTTCAACAAATGTCTGGAAAAGACTTCGAAAATTTTCGCGCGCCCGCCTGCGTCCGCAGCTCGCGGACCCGTATATCGTCATACAAAGACAAAACCGCCGTCCCTGCATTTTGCTTTGCAGAGGCGGCGGTTTTTTGGATGCGGCAAACGCCGGGAGCGCTCACATCGCGCCCGCAAACTTTGCATCCAGCAAGTTTAAAAACACTTCCAGACAGTATACCAGCCACTTCTGATCGCCGGTCATATTGTCGGTACAGTGGGGCAAAAATTCGCTTCGGGCCGGGCCCTTCCAGTCCCGGAACCATTCGCCCGTGGCGCGGGGCATGGGCAACTTGGGCGGGGCCGCGAAATCCGGGTACAGCGTGCGGAACGCTTCCCGCACCAGATACTTGTTTTCGCCCGCGCGCACGCGCGCATAGTCCAGGGGCGCGCCCAGTTTTGTGCCCAGAAAAGGCATGACTACGCCGCAGCCAGCCTCGGCGCAGGCGTTGAAGTAACTGGCCGTGCTTTCGCGAATGTAGAAGCGGGACATAAAGGCATAAGGGTCGATATGGCCGTCTCTGATAAAGGGCTCAAAGCCCTCCAGGGCCAGGCGGGGATGCGTAAGCGCCTTCCATGGCGCCACATAGGTATAACGCTCCATAAAATCGCCGGCCAGCCAGTCCTTGGAAAGCAGGCCGTCCTGACCGCCATAAATCGCGTCCGCGCTTTCGCCGAAAATCAGCCGCTCAAAGCCGTCCTTTTTGGCGCGCATGGCCGCCTTGCGAATCTGGATTTCAATGGAATGCACCGGCATACCCTTGCGCCGCATCAGGCCCGGGGCGAGGGTTTCAAAATCTTCCCAATAAATATCTATGATTTCATGTTTCAGGCCGCATGCCTGCGCATAACGTGCCGCCACGGGACTTTCGTCGGTCACCTGCATGCCGGGCACGACGCAGCGGAATGTGTATGCCGTGGCGCCCCTGGGCATGAATTTGGCGAGGATGGCCGAGTCCATACCGCCGGAAAGCGCGAGGGCCGCCTTGCCGTCTTTGCAGGCCTCCCGCGTGGCGCTTTCCAGCGCTTCCAACAGCGTCTTCGCATCCTTCACCGGCAGCCGTTCCTGCGGAAGGGGATATTCGCGCGGCGGCACGTCCGCCGCGAAACGGCGCCCGCTGCCGGCAATGGTTCGGTATGTGAGAAAGGCGCTCATGCAGTATTCGCGATCCACCATCCCTCTCACCCCCCGCTACTCGCCGCGCACCGCGGCCAGCGCCTTGGAAACCTGCGTGGAGGAAACGCCGCGCGTGTAGGGGAAATAGACGATGCGCACGCCCGCCTCTTTGAATTTTTTTTCATAGGCGCGCCATTTGTCGGTTCCGAACCAGTCGTCGCCGACAAACAGTATGGTCGCGCCCAACTTTTTGCACATGGTCAGTTTGTCCATATCATATTGGGGCACGGCCGCGTCCACATATTTGATGCTGCGCACAATTTCGATGCGGTCGCTGAAGGGAATGATGGCGCGTTTTCCCTTATATGTCACCAATTCATCCACCGTTACGCCGACAATCAACTTGTCGCACAGGCCCTTGGCGTTTTTCAAAAGCGTCAAATGGCCGATATGAAATAAATCGAACACTCCGGCCGTATAGCCGATGGTCATACTGTAATCCCTCCCTTGCGGGGGCCGCTTCAGCGCTCAAAGGAGCACTTTTGGGGCAAAATCTTTTCAAACGAGGCGATGAGGAGCCGGCGCTCCTCTTCAAATTCAAACTCCGTATAATCGTCGTTGATGCAAATCATGCGGTAGCGCCCTTCGGCCACGGCCTCCGCGGCGGGAGCAACGCCCGTGGAAAACGACGGAAAAAAGGCGCGGCCCAGGGGCCTGGAGGGGAAAAACTCGCCGCGCGCCATCCGCCAGGCGCGCACCGCAAGCTGGCTTAAATCCGCTATGGAGCGAAAGTGCCGGCGGCAAGTGGAGTCCATATGCCACGGTTCCGCTTCCCACACCTGTTCAAAAGAGCGCTTTTCAAAGGCGACCGCCAGGTGGGTGCAGGAAAAGCCCGTGAAATACGGCCAGCACAAAAGCAGCAGCGTCGCCAGCACGTTTTTCAGGCCGTTGCGCGGGCTGAGCCATTTCAAAAGCGCGGCGCGCGCGCAGTTTGCGCGGCCGATATGCTGGTTGATCAGCCCGGTGCCGTTGAGCGTCACATGCGCAAACACGTCGCCCACGCCGCGCGTGCGCGCAACGGTGAAGCGGCAGGTGTCGCAGGGCAGGCCGTTGCGAAAAAAGTCTTTCTCGCGCACGGGGCCGGTGAGAAAAATATCGTCGTTGAAATAGACAAAGCGGTCGGCCAGGCCCTCGATGCGGTGTATGTTCAACTCAATCGGATGGGAACTGAATGTAGGCAGGTATTCCGCGGGAATGTAATCCTCATGGCGCACGATATGGAGGCGGGGATGGTCCACGTTCAGCCATTCCGGCAGATGCCCCCAGGTGATGAAATGCACGCGCCGCACCCAGGGCGCGAACTTTTCCACGCCGCGGAACCAGTAGCGCAACGTGCCCCAGTCGCGGTAGCGCACTTCGCGGGCGTCCTGCGCCGGGCCCGGCGTATGGCGCTCTTTTTCCGCCTGCCAGGCGGGGTCCGCGCCGTCCACCCAGGGCAGCACAAAGTCGATCTCCATGCGGGCCTCCTTGTCAGTCGTCAACGTACAATTCCCCGGGATGCGCCTCGCGTTCCTGGTCGTCGGGAATGTTCATATAGTCGCCGTACTTTTGCCGAAGCAGCTTGTCGTAGCCGCGCGGGCAGGGAAAGGTGCGGTCCCGAAAGGGCAACTGCACCGTTTGCAGAATTTCGTCGCGCTCCAGCAGCGCGTCCTCCCCCCAGGTGCCAATCGCGCCCGCCAGAGGGCTTTCATCCGGCGGAAAGCGCGTAATATCGCGCACAATGCGCCGGCCGTACATCGAAGGGGAAATGAACCAATAGGGGAAGTGCGTGACAATGCGTCCCAGCGTGCGCATTACCTGATGGACCGGCGTCAAATCGCGTTCCGCCCGCAAAGGTACGGTGCCTCTGCGCAGGCGCTCGCGGTTGACGCGCATGTACTGCCCCCGCTGCCGGGCCAGTTTTTTGTCCGCCGGCGCGCCGTCTATGGGGAAAATATCTGCATCCGCCCCGGTAATATAGCGCCTGCGCTTGCTTTCCTTGCGCATTGTATGCACGTCCACCACCTTGGCAAAGGCGTTGGGCAGCGTCATCAGGCGCGTGTCGGGAATGGGGGTGCGCTCGTAAAGCT
>CAJFUU010000163.1 GCA_904420265.1 uncultured Clostridia bacterium | reverse complement strand
GGCCCATGACGATTGCGCACAGCGCCATCAGCCACATGGGAATTTCCACCACGCCCATTTCCGCCTGACCGCGCGAAAGCGCCATGCCCAGCAGGAAAACGCCGATGAACTTCTGGCCGTCTTGCGCGCCGTGCATGAAGGCCATGGCCGCCGCGCCGCCGATTTGGGCGTAACGGAACCCCTCGTTTGCCTTTCTGCGGTCGGCGTGCCGGAACAAAAGCGCCACCAGCTTCGCCACCACAAAGCCCAACACAAAACCCAGCAGCGTCGAAAGCGCCAGGCCGTAAAGCACTTTCAGCCATTCCGAACCGTTAATGCCGGAAAAGCCGTTGTGCAGGGCGATGGCCGCGCCGGACAGGCCGGCAATCAGCGCATGGCTTTCACTGGTGGGGATGCCAAATTTCCATGCCGCCGTCGCCCAGGTGACAATGGCGAACATCGCCGCGCACAGGGCCACCAGCGCCTCGTGGGCGTCGCCGCCAAAATCGACCATATTGTAGATGGTTTCAGCAACTTTCTTGTTGATGAGCGTCATAATCAGCACGCCCAGGAAATTGAAGATCGCCGCCATGATAATCGCCGCCCGGGGCCGCATGGCGCGTGTGGACACGCAGGTGGCAATGGCGTTGGGCGCGTCCGTCCAGCCGTTGACAAGAATTACTGCGAGCGTAAGGATCGTAGTCAGAATCAGCGCCGGATACTGGCCCATCATCGCCAGGAATCCGGAAAGTGACGTGGACATAGGCGGCCCACCGCTCCCTTCTGCCGGACGGTCGATTGGAGTTTACGTATTCAATACACATATCTATATTACAGCACAACTTCTACGCATTCCACGTGAATTTGCACAAATTCATGTGTTGTTTATGTTAATAAAGAAATAAATTTCTATTTGTATAAGTTCGCCATGGCGACAAAGAGCGTAAAAATCGGACTATATTTGCACTTTTACGCGCGTCTGCGGCCGTTTTTGCAGACAAAAAATGCCAGGGCGGCGCACGCCGACTCCCAGCATTCCCTGTTTTTTCTTCCCAGGCGCGCCTATGTGGAGCGGATAGGGCCCGCTTCAGACGCGCCGATAATTTTCTGAGCGCGATAAGCATCTGTTTCCGTCAGGAGAAGACCCGCTGGAAGAGCGCTGCGTTCAAAGGCCCGCTTGCATGTTGGACGCGGCCTTTTCCGATACAACTGGAGCAAAATCGCCCGTACGGCACTGCCCCTTACCGTCGCGCTTGGCCTCATAGAGCACGCTGTCCACTTCCCGGTAAAGCTGGTCATAGGTTGCGCCGCTTTGCGCGGCCCGGCAAATTCCCACGCTGCATTGCACGCCGATTGTCTCGCCCTGCCAGGTAAGCCGCGAAAGGGCGTCGATCAACGCACGGCCGGCGCTTTCCAGCGCCGCGACGCCGTCTCCGCGCAGCACAGCGGCGAACTCATCCCCGCCGATGCGTCCCACATGCGCCTCCGCCGGGAGGGCGCTGCGCAACATGCGCGCCGTTTCCCGCAGCACAAAATCGCCGCAGGGATGGCCATGGCGGTCGTTGACGGCCTTGAAATCGTCCAAATCCAGCATCAGCATCGTCGCCCCGCTCTCATCCGCTTGGCGCAAAACCGTTTCGACATTTTCCGCAAACGCCGTTTTGTTGAGCACTTCCGTAAGCGGGTCCTTCTGCAGCAAAGACTGCAGGCGGCGATTGATAAGGTCGATCTCCCGGCGCTGCATGAGCATAATAACCGCATGGCGGCAGCGCGTCAGGGCTATGGCCAGCGCCACGATGGTGGTAAACGTCAGATTGAGCAAGGTGCCGCTGGAGAGATTGAGCGCGGCCAGCAGCATAAAAACCGCATAACCAAGTCCATAACTGAGAAGGCCAAACGCGCCCGGCATCTGGATAAAAACGGCAATGCCAAGCATGGCGGTCGTATAAATGGCGATTTCGCCGTCCGCCTCACGGCTGAGATCGTAGGCATTGATGCATACATGCCACAAAAGCATAAACAGCGCCGTGCCGTATTGCAGCGCCCAGCGTTTGCGCGCAGGCGCTTCACGCATCAATCTGTTCAAAATCAGATAAGCGGCGGCGGCAAGCAGCAGCGCGCAGTACATGCCAAAATAAAGGCGGTTGTTGGCCGTGCCCAGCCCGGAATTGGACATGAACAACACGCGCGCAATGTTGAAAAGTTCCATGCCGAAGACCATGATGCAGATTACCAATAGAGACAGGGTATTTTTTTGCACCGAATCTTTCCAGAACGCTTCGCGAATCTCCGACGGAATGCGCAAAAACTCTGAAAGTTTCTTTTGCATTGCTGCTCCTCCACCCCCGCATGCGCCAGAACATGGCGACGGGTCTGTGTTTTCATTGCGCATTCGCGCACAAAAATAAACAGCCGCCCGATTGACAGCATAAATTGAATCATGCTATATTTATTATACCCTACGAATCGTTGCGCATAACGTTTTTGCGCAAAATTGGCGCAAAGCTGCAAAAAATTGGCGCATGGCGCAAAAGGAGGTCGAAATATATGGTAAGCGTTGCACTATGCGACGATGACGAAGCGCAACTGGCGCATATCGCCTCTCTGCTGGACGCCTACGGCGCGCAACATCCCGAAATCCGCCTGCGCGTTTGCCGGTTTGCTTCGGGCGAGCGTCTGCTTGACAGCGCGCAGCAGGAGAGCTTTGACCTCTATCTGCTTGACGTTCTGATGCCTGGCCTGAGTGGGATTGACGTGGGGCTGCGCCTGCGTGAGATGGGCGACGAGGGCGAAATTATTTATTTGAGCGCCTCGCGGGAGCATGCCGTAGAGTCCTATCAGGCGCAGGCGTTTTTCTATTTGCTCAAACCCGTGGAAAGCGACCGGCTTTTTGCGGTTCTGGAGCGCGCGCTTGGGCGTTTGGCGCAGACGCGTTCCCAATGCGTCGTCGTCCACACTTCCACCGGAGCCGAGCGCATTTCCCTGCAAGAGATTATCTACGTGGAACGCGTGCAGCGCTCCATGGGTTACCACTGTACCGGTGGGCGGACTGTATTCAGCGTCAGTTTGCGCACGTCTTTCCGGGAGGCGGCCACGCCGCTTTTGGCGAGCAGGTGTTTCCTGCTGTGCGGCGCCAGCTTCGCGGTCAACCTGCGCCATGTTGCCGCCGTAGAGCAGACCGCGGCAGTCATGGACGACGCAACCCGCGTGCCCATTCCCCGCCGTCTTGGCCCGCAGATCAAGCGCGCCTGGATGGACTATTGGCTGGAGGCGGACAAAAAATGGTGAGCCTTGCCGTTCTCCTCTACCATACCCTGTTGGGCATGACGTTGGCGTTCCTTTTCCTTGAAAGCCGCTATTCGCGGCGGCGCACTTGCCTGTTTGTCTACGGCGTCGCCCTGGTTTTGATGATCTCGGACGTTTTTCTCTATCGCGCCGTAGGGGAAGAGCGGTTTCTGCGCCTTTATACGTTTACCAACCACCTGCCGGCGTTGCTGGCGCTGAGTTTTATCAGCCGTACGCGCGGGTGGCAGCTCGTGTTTCAACTGCTCTCCGGCGTGTTTTTCTGCACGTTGGTTCAACACCTGAGCGCGCTGCTTTACTATTTTTCCGGCGGCCAACTCTGGGTGTTGATTCTCAGCTATGCCGTATTCTCGACGCTGATGGTGCTGTTTTTGCTGCGCTGCCTGCGGCCGCTGTATTTGCAGGTGCTCAACCACCTGCATGGCGGCTGGTGGTTAATGTGCGTAGGCATCGCCCTGTACTATGTGCTGGTAATCTATCTGATTCCTGAATATGTGGGCGAAACGGCGCACGCCACCATTCTTAAACCGACGATTTCGCTGCTGCTTATGCTGTTTTACGCCTTGATTGTCACGCTGTTTTCCAGCATCCACCGGGAAATGGAAAACCGCCACAACGCCGAAATGTTCGCCGTGCAGCTTGCGGCGCTGCAGCGGCAGATGGAGTCCAGCCGCGCCGCGGAAGAGGCCCTGCGCATTGAACGACACGACCTGCGCCATCGCCTGAACACCATTGCCAGCCTGGCGCGCGCAGGCGAACGGCAGACGCTTCTGTCTTATATCGGCGCGGCGCAAGAAGCCCTTGAGGAAACCGCTCCCGAACGTTGGTGCGCCGACCCGGTGCTCAACGCGGTGTTCTCCTTTTATTTTACGCAAGCGCGGCGCATGGGCATTCGCGTGGAAGCCAGCCTCGCTTTCCCGGATCCGCTGCCGGTGGAGGCGGCGGCGCTTTCCACGGTGTTTGCCAACGCCTTGGAAAACGCCATACACGCTTGCCAGGCGCTGCCGGAGGCCGAGCGGCAAATCGTTTGCCATTGCATCAGCCGCCCGAAGCTGATGCTGGAAGTCTCCAATCCCTGCGCAGGTCCGATCGTTTTTGACGCGGACGGCTTTCCTGCAGCGGGCGGCGGCAACGACGGTCACGGCCAGGGCCTGCGCTCGATACGCTCTTTCTGCGAAAAAAACGGCGCTCTGCCCTCCTGCGGCTTGAAAAACGGTTGGTTCTACCTGCGCGTCGCCTTTTAAAAGACCCGCCTCCCTGTCAGAAGGCGGTTTCCCCTCATAACGCGCTTATGGCAGACGCAATCGGCCCGGCCAAAAGGCGCGGGCCGATTATACTTGCTTCTCCAAAAGCGCTGCGGGGCGACCGCATTTGGGGTTAACCCGCCAGTTTTTCAAAGACGGATACCACATATTCCGCGATTTCGCAATCCTGCTTCTCCGTTCCGCCGCCCACGCCAATGCCGCCGGCAATCTTTCCGCCGGCAAACAACGGGTAGCCGCCGGCCACAAGCGTGATTTTTGGGTCGTTGCTTTGAATGGCCATCAAAGGGGCGCCTTCCGCGGCCGCGGCGGCGACATCCTTTGTTTTGCACTGCGTAACGGCGGCCGTGTAAGCTTTTCCGGGCACAAGCGTAATGCTCAGCACGAGCGCTTCGCCATAGCGGCGGTATACTCGCGGCAGGCTGTTTTCATCGCAGATTGCAAAGCGGATGTCGATGCCGGTTTTCCTGCTCTTTTCCCTTGCCGCGGCGCAGAGGCGATCGCACAGTTCATCCGTAAGAATCGTTTGAAGTTCCTCCTGTCCTTGGATTGACGCGTTTGCCCCGCGTCCATCAAAGTATATCAGAGGCGTCGCCTGCGCCCCTTGCCTGTTTCTCCAAAAAACCTGCACATTCCTGCAAACGCCTTTGAATGCCGAGAATGTCTTCCTTTGGCGCCGTGCCGAACATTCTTCGGTAGTCACAAATAAACTGCGAAAGGCTCTCACAGCCCACCGCAATGGACGCTTGCGTCACATTTTTGTCTTCCTCAAGCATCAAACGCCGGGCTTCGGTAAGCCGCAGGCGTTTCTGGCATTGCAGCGGCCCCATGCCTACGGCGCTTTTGAACTTTTGAGGAAATTGCGAAACGCTCATGTTCTTGCGCTCCGCCAGTGCCTCCACCGTAAAGGAATCGCGGAAATTTTCCTTTATCCAGCGGTTGACCTCATAAATCTCTTCGACCGAACCGATATTGGCAACGCTCTGCAAAAGCTGCCTGCCGCATGAACCGCAAAGGACGCAGCAAATTATTTCGCGCAGAATGTTCCTGCGCAAAAACTCGGAACGGACAGCCTGCCGCATTGCGCAAAGCAGCCTGTATACAGACGCGGAAACGGCCGCATCCGCCGCAAGCATCGCCTGCTGTTGCATGTCGCCATTGGCAATGCGCTCTGTCAAATCATTATCCAGGTCAAGAACCGTCGATATTACGTCGCTCGCGGTAAATTCTACGCAGAGCGCCAAAAAATCACGCCTGTCTGAAAACGCCAGAACTGTGCCGGCCAGCGGCGTGTCAATTTTGGATATGGAGTATTGACCCGCCATATAATCCATGATTCCAGAAGGCGTATAGAGCCTGAGCAGGCCGTCAAGGACAATATAAATATAGGGATTTTCTCCATCCGGCATGGGGATTTCTTTGCCCGTGCAGCGCCACGCCGTTACAAATGGGACGTCTGTTTCGTTTCTGCCTTCGGCAAGCGGAAGGTCGCGCACAGCGCTTTGAATTTTTTGCAGGGTTTTCTTCATTTCACCTCACTGCGTTTATTATAGCGGAAAACGCGCCGCTTTTCCACCGCGGCGCGCTTTTAATTTTGCCGGTGAAGTTTTGCGCAGAAAAGTGCAAGGTCAGCATATTAGAGCAAAACACGCTCGCGGGTATTCTTTTTATAGCGAAAGCCGCATAAAGCCGGCCAACGCTTTGTTCCGATTGAGAGCCGTCAAGCGATAAAAGGGTTGTTGATGGCGACCGCAAGTTCGCGCGTCTCGATATAACTTTCTCAGGCCTAAAGCCCCACAGGCCCTGGCATGCAGAGCCTCGCGGGGCAAAACCGTCAATTATTCCCACTCGTTGTTGGGCATCGTGTTTAACGGATTTTGCTTCATAAATTTGATACCTCATTTTTTTGATTATTTGATGT
>CAJFUU010000162.1 GCA_904420265.1 uncultured Clostridia bacterium | reverse complement strand
CCGTTTCGCCGCAAGCCGTGAACCTGATCCGCAAAAGCGGCGCGGGAAAGCGATAATCCGTGAAACAGAATCGCCTTTATTTGCCCGCCGGGAATGGCCGGAACTTCAGACTGTCAATAAACTTCAGGAGAGCGCGAGAGGGTGGAGGCCCTTTCGCGCTTTCATCGTCCACGGCGGCAGGTTGAAAACCCTTCAGGTTTTCGGGCCGGCTAAGGCCAACCGATTTTGACGATTTGGGAAATCGGCAAAATCGCCTCGTGTACGTCGGGGATGGGAGATTTTTGCGCGGGGAATCCTGTTTTCCAGAGCAAAAATCGCTTCCTTGCAGTTCCCGCGCCCGCAAATCCGCAGGATTTCAATGGAAACTGGCGGGGTGGCAGAAGGTGCGGAATCCGCAGGATTCTGCGATTTTGCCAAAGACGAAACTGTCACGGCTCAAGTTAAAAATTCAGGACGCGGCATCAGGCGGGGAGATGCCCCCTGTCCGTCAGCTTGTCAAAAGTTCTTTTTTGACAAGCTGCGCCCGCCGGGAATGACGGGCGGGCTTTTTTCGTGGGATAAGCCGGGGCTCGGCCACATATATTCGCTGTGTGGGAGGTGCGCCATGGAGGCGTTGGAAGAGATTTGCGCATGTCTGCCGGAGGAAATCGCCTGCCGCGTCCGCGCCCGGGCGAGCGCGTTGACGGAACTGCGCCTGCGGCCCGGGGGAAGGCCGCAGATGTGTTTCGCCGAGGGGGACGAGCTGCTTGAGAAGCCGCTTACGGGGGCGGCGTTTCAGAAAATTGCCGCGCGGATGCTGGAATTCAGCCTTTACGCCTGGGAAGACGAGTTGCGCCGCGGTTTTTTCACGTTGCCGGGCGGTTCGCGCGTGGGCGTGTGCGGCCGCTACGCCGTAGAGGAGGGCAGGCTTGGCGCAATCGCCTATATCAGCGCCCTGTGCGTGCGCGTAGCGCGCGAGGTACGGGGAGCGGGGGCGGCGTTGGCCGGAGCCATGCTGGAGGGCGGCGGAGTAAAAAGCGCCTTGCTCATATCGCGCCCTGGCATGGGCAAAACCACGCTTTTGCGCGACGCCGCCCGGCTGCTTTCCAACGCTGGCAGGACCGTGTCCCTGGCCGACGAGCGCGGCGAACTGGCCGCCTGCCGCGCCGGAGTGCCCACGCTGGATGTGGGCGCGCGCACAGATGTAATGGACATGTGCCCCAAGCACATTGCCATCGCCCACATGGTGCGCGCCCTGCGGCCGGACGTGGTCGTGACCGACGAAGTGGGCGACCGCCGCGACGCCGACGCCGTGCTCGACGCCCGCCGCGCCGGTACGGCGGTTCTGGCCAGCGCCCACGCCGCAGGGTTTGCCGAGGCCGCGCGCCGGCCGGCGCTGCGCGAAATGCTGGAAATGGGCGCCTTCGACATGGTGGCGCTTATCGACGGGGGATTGGGCCGCCTGGCCGCCCTTAAACCGTGGGAGGGATGCGCGTGAGGGTGGCGTTGGTGGTGCTGGCCGCCGTGGGCGCGGCGCTGGTCGGCCGCAGCCTGGGCACGGTGCCGGCGCGGCGGGCGCGGGTGCTTCGAGAAGCTATGGATGCCTTGCAAATACTGCGCATACAGATGCTTGAACGGCTTTTGCCCCTGCATGCGGCGCTGGCCCAGGCGCGCTTCGAGCCCTTCCGCATGGTCGGAGAGCGTATGGCTGCGGGTGGGGATGCGGCCGGAGCCTGGCGGGTGCTTTTACCAGCGTTTTCCCGGCGCGGCGGGGTGCTGGACTGCCTTGCGCAGGAAGATATGGCCGCGCTTGCGGCGCTGTTTGAGGGACTGGGCATAGGCGCGCGCGCCGAACAGGAGGCGCTTTTGTCCAAAACCGCGCGCGAGCTGGGCCGTCTGGAGGGCGAGGCCGCCAAGGCAGGCGCAGAGAAGGGCAAGCTTTACACCACGCTGGGGCTTCTGTGCGGCTTGATGTTGGCCATTGCCTTCGTATAGAAGCGTTTGGGGGCCGAATTGACATTCCGTGTATCGGGCCACTCCTCGTGCGTGCGCGGCGTGGTGGCGTGGAAGAAAGCAAAATCACTGGGGAAAGGCGCGCAATCCACGAGGCCACTCCTCGCGTGCGGAAGAAAGGATTGCTGTCTACGGCCCCTGTTGGCCCTGCCTTCGATCGCTCCCCGCGCGCGTGGAAGAAAGCACTTCCATGGGCGAGAAGGTTGTCATCATTGCTGATCGCTCCCCGCGCGCGTGGAAGAAAGCTGAGCAAAAAATCACGATACTCCATCCACGAAGATCGCTCCCCGCGCGCGTGGAAGAAAGGACTTCCAGCTAATGTGTCGTAACTTGATATTAGATCGCTCCCCGCGCGCGTGCGCGCGTGGTGGTGGAAGAAAGAAAATCGACCTCCGCGCCTAGTGCGCGCGCCAAGTTCACTCCCTGCGCGCGGAAGAAAGGTTGACAGCGCAAATAAACTGTTTCGCGCCGCGAACCACTCCTCGCGCGCGCGGAAGCGGATTACGATCATGATTTGAGGAGGATGCAGGATGAAACCACTCCTCGCGCGCGCGGAAGAAAGATGAGACTGTGGACAGATTGCCGGTATTTGGCGAACCACTCCTCGCGCGCGCGGAAGCGGAAGAAAGGTGGCGACGTGGTTATAGCAGGGGCGATGGGAACAACCACTCCTCGCGCGCGGAAGAAAGTGTGGTTTCCGCCAGCAGCGAGTTTTCAAGCCCGGGCCACTCCTCGTGCGCGTGAAAGAAAGCGGTCGCTTTAAATGCGGGTGGCTGTCCTTGAAGACCACTTCGTACGCGCCAGCCAGTTTCCGTTTTTTTACCCATGGGTGCTCCTTGCGCTCATGGAAGAAAGAGCGGAGGGTGTTGCATTCGAAAACACTTCGCATTTGTGCTGCGTATGCGAGGGGAAAAGTACCGCGCAAAAATTGAAAAGCGCAGTCGGCGATTTGCGTCGCGCGTAGAGCGTGCATCGCCGCCGCAGTTGCGCTTACCGGCTTTCGCCGCGCATGCAAGGGAAACGGCGCGGCGCCATCGGGCATTTTCCGCACCGCATCTGCCGTGCAGGCTTGTGGAAGCGCGCTTTGACAACCGCGAGGGACTGGGGCAGTCCGCTGCACAGTTGGGAAAAGTCGTGCGGGTTCTGGCGCGGACGGCCATTTTTGAGGGCGGGGCGACGGGTGCGCCGTAAAGCGGTTTCGCCGTATCGGGCGTTCGGGCAATTGGTTTTGCAAGGGGCGGGGAGGCGTTTGCATGGATATGGATTTTGTGTTCAGGATCGCCGGCATCGGCATCCTCACGTCGGTTATCAGCATTGTGCTTACGCGCGCGGGACGCGACGACGTGGCCATGCTGGCCACGCTTTCGGGGCTGGTGGTGGTGCTTTTAATGGTGGTCAATATGCTGGCGGGTTTTTTCGACAGCGTGCGCGCCGTGTTTCAGCTTTCCTGATGGAAGCGGTACGCATCGCGCTTTTGCTGGTGGCGGCGGCGCTGGCCTGCGTGGCCATGCGCGCGCAGAGGCCGGAACTGGCGGCGGGCGTGGCGCTGGCGGCGGGCGTGGCGGCGCTGATTTTGCTGCTGCCCGGCCTGCGCCAGGCCGCGGAGGCGTTGACGGGTTTTGCCGACGCGACGGGGCTGGACGGCGGCGCGGCGCTGATCCTGCGCGCCACAGGCGTTTCACTGATTGCCGAATTTGCCGCCTGCCTGTGCGAGGACGCCGGGGAAAAGGCGCTGGCGGGCAAGGTGGAACTGGCGGCGCGCGTAACGCTGTTTGCCATGGCCGCGCCGCTTCTGAGCGAACTTTTGACGCTGGTTACGGAGGCGTTGACATGAAGCGCATCTGCGCTGTCGCGGCCGTGCTGTTATTGCTGCTTTGCCTGAGCGCGTGCGCCGAGGAAGGGGTGGACGCCGTGGTGGACGCCCTGGAACTCGACGAATTTGCCCAGGTTGCGCAGGAAGCGGGCGTGGACGTGCGGGAAATGATCCTCTCCCTGGCCGCCGGCGAGGAAACATGGGATTTAAACGAGGTGCTCGCCCGCGCCCGGGACGCGCTCTTTAACGCCCTTTCCGGCGCCATGGCGATGGCTGCCGGGCTGCTGGCCCCGGCGTTGATGAGCGCCCTGGCGCGGCAGATCGCCGGCGAAGCGCGCGGCGCACAGGTGGTTTCGCAGCTTGCTTATCTTGTATGCGCGGCGCAGCTTGCGGTCTGGTTCGTGCGCCTGGCGGCGGAGGCGGAGACGCTGATTGGAAATGTGGCGCGCCTTTGCGACGGCGTGTTTCCCGTGCTGGCCTCGCTTTTATCGCTTTCGGGTGCAACGGCCTCCTCGGCGATGGTGACGCCGCTTTCGGCGCTGGCGGGCAACGCTTTTTCGCGCCTGCTTTCGGATATCGGGCTGAAGCTGTGTACGGCAGCCACGGCCCTGGCGGTGGCGGGCCATCTCAGCCCGCGCGTGCGGCTGGAAAGGCTTTTTGCGTTGGTGCGCTCGGTGGTGAACTGGACGGCGGGCGTTTTGATGACCGGCTTTCTGGGCCTTTCGGCGGTGCGCTCGCTTTTGAGCACGGGCTATGACTCCGCCGCCGTGCGCACGGCGCGCTATGCGGTGGACAACCTGTTGCCCATCGTGGGCGGCGAGGTGGCCAATACGATGGACGCGCTGGTGTCCAGCGTGCTGCTGGTGAAAAACGCCGCCGGGGTTACGGGTATTTTCGCGTTGGCGGTTTTGTGCGCCCGCCCGCTTTTGACGCTGGCGGCGGCATTGGCGGCGCTCAAGCTGGTTGCGGCCATGCTTGAACCGGTGGCGGAGGAAACGCTGATTGCCCTGGCCGATAAATTCTCGCAGGTGGCGGGAATGCTTCTGGTGCTGTGCATATGCGCCGCGGTGATTTTAACGCTTCTGCTGGGCGGTACGCTCACGGCCGGACAGAACGTGGTAAGGTAGGAGGGGTCGGGGATGACGCATCTTACGCGGACGGCGGCGCAGCTTACGGCGCTGTGCGCGCTCTCGGCCGCGGTGGAACTGCTTCTGCCTGAAAGCGCAAAAAAGCGCGGCGTGCGCTTTATTGTGGGCGTGTTGGCGCTGCTTTTGATTGCGCGCGCGGCGGAGGCGTTGTTTCCATGATGGGAACGTGGCGGGGCCTGCGCGAAAAGCTGCGCGGCGCGCGGAAACTGGAATGGCTTCTTCTGCTGGTGGCGGCGTGCGCGGCGGCGCTGGTGCTTACGCAAAACCCCGGCGGGGAAACGGCGGCGCAGTCCACAGAACTGGAGGCGCGCCTGGAGCGCGTGCTGTCGGCCGTGGACGGGGCCGGAGATGTGCGCGCCATGGTGACCGAACGGGAAGAAGAGATTGTGGGCGTCGTGATCGTCGCCGAGGGCGCGGGGCAGGTGCGGGTGCGACTTTCGCTGATGCAGGCGGCCCGGGCGCTTCTGAATGTGGACCTTGACCGGATTGAGGTTATAGAAATGCGGGGGGATGAATATGCGCAGGCAATGGATCGCGGCGCTGTGCCTCTTGACGGCGCTTTTGGCGGGCGCGCTGGCGTGGTTTTTGCATCCTGAGGAACGGCAAGCTGTGGAAACGCTCGCCGCGCCCACGCAAAGCGCAGAGCCGCAGGCCGACCCGCTCGAGGAATTTCGCCTCGAGCGCGAGCAGATGCGCGATATGCAGACCGCGCAACTCAACGACATCATTTATGGCGAAAACACCGACGATGAAACCAGGGCCCTGGCCCAGCGCACGCTGCTTTCCCTGCTTGCCTGGAGCGAGCAGGAAACCACCATTGAGGGCGTTTTGCGCGCGCGCGGTTATGCGGACTGCGTGGTTACCGTGCATGAGGATACGGCCAACGTGCTTGTGCGCGCCGAAGCCCTCACCCGCGAGGAAAGCGCGGTGATTCTGGAACTGGTCTTGCGCGAGACGGATGTGGAAAGCGGAAACGTCAAAATCATTCCGATAAATTAAAGCAAACCATTTGCCAGCGGCGCGGTTTTCTGTTATAATAGGGAAAGTAAAGGAGGTCTGCGATATGAGCGACAATTATCCGTCGGACGTCAAGCTCGACGAAAATCCGGACGGCAGCGTATCCTTTGCCACCGGCGTGGTCGAGACCATCGCGGGTCTGGCGGCGCAGGAGGTCGAGGGCGTGGCCAGCATGGCCAGCGCTTCGACGGGCTTTGCCGATATGTTTTCCCGCAAATCCAGCCGCAATTTCACCAAGGGCGTGCGCGTGGATATCGACGGCGGCACCGTGGCTGTGGATGTTACCATCGTCGTCGAATACGGCTCTCCCGTGCCCGATGTGGCCAAGAGCATTCAGGAAAATGTCAAAAAGGCCATAGAGACCATGAGCGGCCTGGATGTGCGCAATGTAGACGTGCACGTGCAGGGCGTGAGTTTCGAGCGCGAGCACCGCGCCGCGCAGGAACTGAAAGAGCATCAGCAGAAGCTGCTGGAAAAGAGCATGCAGGAGGCGGAGGCGCAACAAAACGCCGGCGCCGCGGCAGAGGACGCCTCCAATTTGGCCGGGGACGACATTTTGGAAGACGACCTGGTGGACGATGCAGACGACTTGGTCGAAGACGATGACGACCTTGAAGATGTGGACGATGATGTCGACGTCGAAGAGGATATGAACGACCTGCCCGACGCGCCTGCGGCGGACGAGGAAACCGCCGGAAAGGAAGCGTAGCGGGGCGCGGCCCCGGCGCTTTGGCCGGGCCGGGGAAGGAGGCCCCATGAAGACGAGTTTCTGGGACAGAATGTTGATGTTCCTGTACGTGCTCATTACGCTGGCGTTCGGCCTCTGCATGGCGCTGCGGCCCTTTGGCGTAGATTTGTTCGGCGGTCTGTTCAGCGCTCTTGAGGGCGCGGCGGGCAGTTTTATCGCCGCATTGATCGGTCTGGGCCTGGCCGCGATTGTGGCGCTTTTGAGCGCGTATATGCTGATGATGATTTTCCGCAAGGGCAAGCGGCACGCCGCGGCTTCGTTCATCACCGTCAACTCCGGCGACGGCGGGCAGGTGCGCATCGCGCTTTCGGCGCTGGCGCAAATGGCGCGGCGGGCCGTGGGGCGCGTGGAAGGCGTGCACGAGATGAAGATTAACGTCTCCGGCAGCGACGACGCCATCGAAGTGGCGGTGGAACTGGTCATGGAGGCGGGCGCGCACGTGCCCAGCGTAACCACCAACATGCAGCGCGCCATTCGCAACCGCATCGAGTCCAACTGCGGCGTGGCTGTGCGCGACGTGGAAGTGACCGTCACTTCCCTTGCCGCAGAGGACGAGCCGCAGGCGAAGAAGCCCGTCTGGCCGCGCAAGCGCCATCGGAACGAAGAGGTCGCCGCGGCAGCGGCGCAGGAAGCCGCCGCTCCCGTGCCCGAAATTCCCGCCCCGGAACCGGCGGAGGAAGAGAGCGAGGATTTGTGGCCGCCGCTGACGCCTCCGAAAGAACGGGCGGAGGCAGACGAAGGCGCCGCGCCTCCCGCGGAAGCGGAGGAAGAGGAAATTGAGGACGCGGATCTGTTTTTTGATACGGACGAAAACGGCGAGACCGAAAAACAGGACATGGCGGAAGATGTGACGGAAGACGCCGGAGCGCCTTCCGAGGAGAAAAACTGACACCGGCAGACCGGGGGAAACGCATTGCGGCGGCGCAAAACACGCGCCACCGCAATGCTTGTGTCAAAAGGAGCGGGGAAAATGAACCGAGTTACGGCGCGCACGCATGCCATGCAGCTGATTTACGAATGGGAAATGGGCGGCGAAGGCGGCGAGGAAACGCGCCTGAATCTGCTGGGCGCAAAGCCTGGCGAGGAAGAATACGCCTATATGGAACGCATATTTCAGGGCGTTGTGGAAAATGTGGAGGCGCTGGACAGGCGCATTGAGGAAAACGCGCGCGGCTGGAAGCTGGAGCGGCTCTCCAAGGTGGACTTGGCCATTCTGCGCCTGGCGGCCTATGAAATGTCGCTGGGACAAATTGCCCAAAATGTAATTATTACCGAGGCCGTGGAAATGGCGCGCCTTTATTCCAGCGAAAAATCGCCGCAGTTCATCCACGGCGTCCTGGGCGGCATTTCCCGAGGCGCGGCGCAATGAGGTGCGCGCTGGGAATCGACACAAGCTGCTATACCACTTCCGTGGCGCTGGCGGGGGAAGGAGGCGTAATCGCCAGCCGGCGACGCCTTCTGGACGTGGCGCAGGGCGCGCGGGGGCTGCGGCAGTCTGAGGCGCTGTTTCAGCATGTTCAGCGTCTGCCCGCGCTTTTGGAAGACATGCTCCGCGAGGCGGCGGATGCGCGCATCGCCTGCGTGTGCGCGAGCGCGCGCCCGCGCGATGCCGAGGGGTCGTACATGCCGGTGTTCACGGCGGGTACGGCCTTTGCCCGCTCCATTGGCGCGGCCCTGCGCGTACCCGTGCGGGAAACCAGCCATCAGCAGGGTCACGTGCGCGCCGCCATGGAGGGCGCGGGCGCGCTGCCGGGGGAATTTATCGCCCTGCATCTTTCCGGGGGAACCACGGAAGCGCTGCGCGTGCGCGAAGGGTTAAAGATTGAACGGTTGGGCGGCTCCAGCGATTTGCACGCGGGCCAGCTTGTCGACCGCGTGGGCGTGCGCATGGGGCTTTCCTTCCCGGCGGGCCCGGCGCTGGAGGCCATGGCGCGGCGGGGGACGGCGCGGGGCGCCTTCCCGCTTTCGCATCGCGACGGCAAAGTATCTTTTTCCGGCGCGGAGGCGCAGGCCATGCGCATGTTGGAGGCCGGCGCGGCCCCGGAAGATGTGGCGGCGGAGGTGTATTCCTACCTTGCCCGGGCGGTGGCGTATCTCATCAGCGACGCTTACGGCCGCACGCGGCTCTCCGCAGCCCTGATTTCCGGGGGCGTGGCGTCTTCGGCGCTCTTGCGGGAACTGCTTCCCGCGCGGCTGGCAAAACTGTCCTGTCCGGTGCAGGCGCATTGGGGCAAACCAGAGATGTCGGGCGACAACGCCTGCGGCGTGGCGCTCATTGGTTGGGAGGAACAAAACAATGGCAAAAATTCTTGACGGCAAGGCGGTCGCGGCGGAAATCCGCGCGGAGTTGAAGGTGCGCGCCGGGGCGCTGCGCGCGGACGGCGTCGTACCCTGTCTGGCGGTGCTTCTGGCGGGCGACGACCCGGCCAGCAAAATTTATGTGCGCAACAAAAAGCGCGCCTGTGCGGAGATTGGCATTGAATCGCGGGAATTGCTTTTTCCGGCGGATGTGACCGAAGCGGAACTCATCGAGCAGATTCGCGCCCTCAACGCGGACCCCTCGGTGGACGCGATGCTGGTGCAACTGCCCCTGCCAAAGCACATTGACGAGGCGCGCGTGCTCGCTGAAATCGCTCCGGAAAAGGATGCGGACGGCTTCCACGTGGTCAACGCCGGCCGCCTGTTCACAGGCCAGGAATCCGTTTTGCCCTGCACGCCGGCCGGGTGCATGGAACTTCTCAAACGCGCTGGCGTGGAGTTTGCCGGCAAACACGCCGTGGTGGTGGGGCGCTCCAACATCGTGGGCAAGCCCATGGCCATGTTGCTGCTGAACCAGCATTGCACCGTGACCGTTTGCCATTCGCGCACAAAGGACCTGGCCCGCTTTACCCGCGACGCGGATATTCTCGTGGCGGCGGTGGGGCGGCCGGGCATGATTACCGGCGACATGGTCAAGCCCGGCGCCGCGGTCATAGACGTGGGCATCAACCGTCTGGACAACGGCAAGCTGATGGGCGACGTGGATTTCGCCACCGCCGAGCCGGTCGCGGGCGCAATTACCCCCGTGCCCGGCGGCGTAGGGCCGATGACCATTGCCATGCTGATGCAAAATGCAATCCTCGCGGCGGAGAAACGGCATGGATGACAAGTGGGCGCTCTCGGTTACGGAACTGAACGAATACGTGCGCCGCAAGCTGGCGGGCGACCCGGTGTTGCGCGCGGTGGCGGTGCGCGGCGAAATCTCCGGCTTTAAGCGCCATGTCAGCGGCCATTGCTACTTTGCGCTCAAGGATGAAACTTCGCGCGTGCAGTGCGTGCTTTTGCGCCAACAGGCGGCGGGGCTCACTTTCCAGCCTGCGGACGGCATGCGCGTGACCGCGCGCGGTTCGGCCTCCCTGTATGTGCAGGGCGGCAACTATCAGCTTTACGTCAACCAAATGCAGCCCGAGGGCGCGGGCGACCTCTACCTGCGCTTTGAGGCGCTGAAGAAGAAGCTGGCCGCAGAGGGGCTGTTTGATCCCGCCCGCAAACGGGAAATTCCCCTTTTGCCGACAATGATCGGCGTGGCCACCTCGCGCACGGGCGCGGTAATTCGCGACATCATTCGCGTCTCCAAGCGGCGCGACCCCAATGTGGGCGTGTTGCTGGCCCCCTGCGCGGTGCAGGGCGCGGGCGCGGCGCAGGAGATTGTCGAGTCAATTCGCCGCCTCAACGAAGACGGCCGGCCGGATGTGATCCTCGTCGGCCGCGGCGGCGGTTCCATGGAAGATTTGTGGCCGTTCAACGAGGAAGCGGTCGCCCGGGCCATCGCCGCCTCGCGCATACCGGTAATTTCCTGTGTGGGCCATGAGACGGACTTCACCATCGCCGATTTTGTCGCCGACGCGCGCGCCTCTACGCCCTCCAACGCGGCGGAGCTGGCTGTGCCGGTCGTTGCGGAGCTGAAACAGTCGGTCTTGTCGCTTTCCCGGGCCCTGACGGCGGCGCTTGCCCGCGCGCAGCAACTTCGCCGCGCCCGCTTGCAGACGGCGGCGGCTTCAGCGGCGCTTTCGATGCCGCGGCGCATGCTCATCGAGCGTCGGGAAACGGCGCTTGCAGCGCTTGCGGCCCGGCTGCCGCAGGCTCTGACGCGGCGGCGGGACGCGTTGGAAAAAAGGCTTTTGCTATCGTCGCGCGCGCTTGCGGCGCTTGATCCGGAGGGCGTGGTGCGGCGCGGTTACGCCGTGGTTTTCAAGGACGGAAAATGCGTTTGCGAAGCGCGCGCGCTGCGCGGCGGCGACGCTATTGAATTGCATATGCGCGACGGCAACGTCGGCGCGGAGGTAAGGGATGGAGAACTTCACGTTTGAATCGGGTATGGAAGAACTGGAAAGCCTGGTGCGCGCGCTGGAAAGCGGGGAAATGCCGTTGGAAGAATCCTTCCAGGCCTTTGAACGCGGCATGGCGCTCAAGGCGCGGCTGGAAAAACTGCTGGAAGAAGGCGACAAGCGCATCCGCGTGTTGACGCAAAACGGCGAAGAGCCGCTGGAAGGAGAGGATGCGCAATGACGCTCAGGGAGTACGCCGCCCGTGTGGAGGAGCGGCTTGAGCAGCTTTTGCCCGGCGGGGGCGCGGTGGTGAACGACGCCATGCGCTATAGCGTCATGGCGGGGGGCAAGCGTTTGCGGCCCGCGATGTTGCTCGCCGCCGCGGATATGTTTGGCGGCGCGCAGGAGGCGCTGGATTTTGCCTGCGCGGTGGAAATGATTCACACCTATTCGTTGATTCACGACGACCTGCCCGGCATGGACGACGACACGCTGCGCCGGGGCCGTCCCACCAACCATGTGGTTTACGGCGTGGGACAGGCCATTCTCGCCGGCGACGGTTTGCTCAACTTCGCCTTTGAAACCATGCTGGCCGCCGCGCTCAAGCTGCCCGGGCGCGCCCGCCCCTGCCTGGAGGCGATTGCTGAAATTGCCCGCGGCGCGGGCGTGACGGGCATGATTCTCGGTCAATGCCTCGATTTGGACAGCGAAAAGAACGGCGTGCCCGAAAGCGGGCGCGAAGAAACGCTTGAGCGCATCCAGCAGGGCAAAACGGCCTGTATGTTCATCTATCCCCTGCGCGCGGCCTGCCGTTTGTGCGGCGCGGACGCCGGGGCGATCGAGGCGCTCACGCAGTATGGCTCGGCCTTTGGCCTGCTGTTTCAGGCGACCGACGATTTGCTCGACGTTTCCGGAGACGCCGCCGAAGTGGGCAAAACGCTGGGCAAGGACGAAAAAAGCGGCAAGCTGACCTGCATATCGGTCTACGGCGTGGAAAAGACGCGCACGCGCGTCGAAAGCGAACATGCCCGGGCCGTATCGGCGCTGGAGATGTTTGGGCCGCGCGCCGCTTTTTTGCGGGAATTGGTGGATTCGATGGTAAACCGCACGAAATAGGGTGTACGAATGTTGCTGAAGGAGATACGAAGTCCGGCGGACGTCAAAAAATGCTCCATGCGCGAACTGACGGCGTTGGCTGGGGAAATTCGCGAGGAGATTGTTGCGACGGTGGCGCGCCACGGCGGGCATCTGGCCTCCAATTTGGGGGCGGTGGAGTTGACGCTGGCGCTGCACTATGTCTTTGACTGTCCGGAAGACAAACTGGTGTTCGATGTAGGACATCAGAGTTACACCCACAAAATTCTCACCGGCCGGCTGGACGGCTTTCACGAAACGCTGCGCGAAGAAGGCGGCGTAAGCGGTTTCCCACGCGCCTCGGAAAGCGATTGCGACGCCTTCACCGCAGGACATGCCTCCACGGCGATCTCCGCGGCGCTGGGCATGGCGCGCACGCGCGATATAATGGGCGACGATTATCATGTGGTGGCCGTGGTGGGCGACGGCGCGCTCACCGGCGGCATGTGCTATGAGGCGCTCAACGACGCCGGCCAGTCCGGCACGCGCCTGATTGTCATTATCAACGACAATGAAATGTCCATCTCCCACAATGTCGGCGCGCTGTCGAAATACCTCACCGGCCTGCGCCAGTCCCGCAGCTACCGCGCCTTCAAGCGCGGCGTGCGGCGGGGGCTGGAGCGCATTCCCCGCGTGGGCGTTCCCGTGTTCCGCTTTGTGGAAAAATTCCGGGACTGGCTGAAGACGCCGTTTGTGGACGGCAAGTTTTTCGACGCCCTCGGCTTTCGCTACATCGGTCCTGTGGACGGGCACGATCTTAAAACGCTCATCCGCATTTTCCGCCGCGCCAAGGAGGACAGGGAGCCGCAGATACTGCACGTCGTTACCGTAAAGGGCAAGGGCTATACGCCCGCCGAATCGCATCCGGACGCCTATCATGGCGTGGCCCCGTTTCTGGTGGAAACCGGAGAAATGCGCGGCGAAAAAAACGCTTCCTGCGGGCGCGTGGCTGCCGCGGAACTGGCAGCGCTGGCGGAGAACGACATCCGCATTTGCGCCGTCACCGCCGCCATGCCCACCGGCACCGGCATGGAAGTATTTGGCCGCGCGCATCCGGAGCGTTTTTACGATGTGGGCATCGCCGAAGAGCACGCCGTGACCATGGCCGCCGGCATGGCCGCCTCGGGCATGAAGCCCTATGTGGCGGTATATTCCACGTTTTTGCAGCGCGCTTTCGACCAAATTGCCACCGACGTGTGCATCGGCGCTTTGCCGGTGACGTTCCTCGTGGATCGCGCCGGGCTGGTGGGCGCGGACGGCGTTACCCACCAGGGCGTGTTCGATCTGAGTTACCTTTCCATGCTTCCAAACATGGTCGTGGCCGCGCCGCGCGACGTGCGCGATCTGAAGCGCCTTGTGCGCCTTTCCGCCGAGTACGACGGGCCGATGGCCATTCGCTATCCCCGCGACGGCGAAGACCTCGGCCCGCGTCTGGGCACGCATAAGTCTCTTAAAATCGGCGAATGGGAATTGCTTACCAGCGGCGAAGACGTGATGTTCCTGGCTGTGGGGCGCATGGTGCAGGCCGCCATGAACGCCTCCATTGAACTGATGCAAAAAGGCGTGCGCGCCGGTGTGGTGGACGCGCGCTTTGTCAAGCCCATAGACGAAGAAACGCTGCGCCAGGCGCTGGATGCGCGCCTGTTGGTAACGGCGGAGGAAAATGTTTTGAGCGGCGGCCTGGGCGAGCGGGTGCTGGCCTGGATTGCTGAACATGCGCCGGGACATGAAGTGCTTACGCTGGCCGTGCCAGACCGGTATGTGGAACATGCCGCCGTGGAAAGCCAGCTGCGCCAGTGCGGTCTGGATGCGCATGGATTGGCCGAAAGCGTGCTTGCGAGGCTGGGGCGATGAAAAAACGCCGCGCCGACGAGCGCCTGTACGAAGACATGAACCTGGAAAGCATCGCCCTTGCCCGCGCCCTGATTATGGAAGGCCGCGCTTTCGCGGGCGAGCGCAAGCTGAAAAGTCCCGGCGAGCTGGTTGCGGCGGGGGAAGTTTTGCGCGTGCGCGGGGAGCTGGACCGCTATGTCAGCCGCGGCGCGCATAAGTTGCGCCGGGCGCTGGAGGTTTTTCAAATCGACGTAAAGGACACAATCTGTCTGGATGTGGGCGCGTCTACGGGCGGATTTACGGATGTGCTTTTGCGCGCGGGCGCGAAGCGCGTCTATGCGGTGGACGTGGGCTACAACCTGCTGGATTACCGCTTGCGCACGGACGCGCGCGTGACGGTGATGGAGCGCACGAACGCGCGCTTCCTGCGCCCGAAGGATTTTCCGGAGCGGCCGGAATTTGGGGCTACGGACGTATCGTTTATTTCCCTCAAGGCCGTTTTGCCCGCGGCGCTTGCGGCGCTGGACGGCCCGGCGCGGCGCTTCGTCGCCCTGGTGAAGCCGCAGTTTGAGGCCCCGCGAGAGGATGTGGGGGAAAAGGGCGTGGTGCGCGACCCGCAGGTGCATGCGCGCGTTTTGGAAGAAATGTTCGCCTTTGTGCCCACGCTGGGCTGGAAGTGCGTGGGGTTGGATTTTTCCCCCATTCGCGGGCCGGAGGGAAACATTGAATTCCTTCTGTACATCGTTCCGGAGGGCAGCGTCGGGGAAGCGCTGCATAAACAGACGATTTTCGACACAATCCGCCGAGCATATGACAAATTTATTAAAATGCCCAAATAGCTCTTGTGCGGCGAGGAAATTTTGTATACCATAGTAGGTAAAGACGGGAGTGGTCAGCGTGAATATCCGTACGGTGGGCGTCATGTGGAACCCGAAGAAATCGGCGGGCCTGCCCGTCGCGCGACGGGTCATCAACGTGCTCGAGGAGCACGCTGTGGCGCTGCGTCTGGACGCGGGCCTCGCTTCTGCTTTTCGGCGCGAAAGCGCAAAAAGTTTTGCGGATTGCGACCTCCTGTGCGTGTTGGGCGGCGATGGGACGCTGCTCTCGGCGCTGGACGTAGCCATTCCCAATGACATTCCCATGCTTGGTGTAGACCTTGGGCGCGTCGGCTTCCTTTCCGAAGTGGAACCGGACGACTTGGAAGACGACTTTGAGCGCCTCTTCGCCGGCGAAGGTTTCATGGAAGAGCGCATGATTATGGAGATTGAGGGGGAAGATTCCCAGAGGATGTTTGCCCTCAACGAAATCTGCGTGATGCGCCGCGGCCATTCCGTGGGCATACTTTCCCTGGAACTGATGGTGAACGGGACGCTTTTGGACCGCATCTCCGGCGACGGGCTGATTGTGGCCAGTGCTACGGGATCGACCGCCTATTCGCTTTCGGCGGGCGGGCCGATCGTATCGCCAGGGCTGGACTGCTTTGTGCTCACGCCGGTTTGTCCGCACACCATGAGCGCGCGGCCCTTCGTGGCCTCCGCAAACGACCGTATCAGCGTGCGCGTGCTGGGCGACGCCTCCGCCACCCATGCCGTGCTCGACGGCCGCCGCACGCTGGAATTGTCCGAAGAGCGCTCGCAAATCACCATTGTAAAGGGTGTGCGCACGGCTCGCTTCGTGCGCCTGACCAAGCGCGACTATTTTGGCCTGCTGCGCAGAAAACTCTCGCAGTGGACGCACTGAACCTCAAAAACGACCAGGAGGCTCCGGGATGAAAAGCGTACGCCACGATTTGATATTGGACATCATTGATAAAAAGGACATTGAAACCCAGGACGAACTGGCCGCGGAACTTCGCGCCCGCGGCGTGAAGGTGACGCAGGCGACGGTTTCGCGCGACATTAAGGAGCTGCGGCTGCTGAAAGTGCTGTGCGAAAACGGCGGCTATAAATACGCCACGGCGGAACGCGCCGAAAAGGGCATGAGCGAGCGCTTTATCCGCATATTGGCGGAGTCGGTCATGTCCATTGAAAGCGCCGTGAACCTGATCGTCATTAAAACCATCTCCGCCAGCGCCCAGGCCGCCGCTGAGGCCATTGATTCGCTCAAGTGGCCGGAACTTTTGGGCACCATCGCCGGAGACAACACAATTTTGGTCATCGCGCGCTCGGAAGAGGCTGTCGAAAGCGTCGTCAACCGCTTCCACGCGCTCATCAAAAGATAGCGAGGCAAAGCGTGCTTCTGGAAATTTCCATTCGCAATATCGCCCTGATCGACGAACTTACCATTGAGTTCGCCTCGGGGTTTAATGTGCTTACGGGCGAAACCGGCGCGGGCAAGTCCATTGTGGTGGACAGCCTGGGCCTGGCCCTGGGGGCGCGCGCCGGGCGGGAAATGATTCGCACCGGAACGGAGCGAGCGTCGGTACAGGCGCTTTTTGACGTATCCGATTGCCCGCGCGCCCAGGAAATTGCCGCCGAAATGGGCGCGCCATGCGAGGACGGCCTGCTTGCCGTCTCGCGGGAGATAAACGCCTCGGGGCGCGGCGTTTGCCGCGTTTCGGGCATGGTGGTGCCCCTTTCCGCGCTGAAAAACCTGACCGCGCAGCTTATGGACATTCACGGCCAGCATGAACACCAGGCGCTGCTCGATCCTGAGAAGCACCTGGGCTTTGTCGACGCCTATGGCGGCGAGGAACACTTGGCGCGCGTGCGTGCCGTAGGCGAAGCCTATCGCGCCCGCATGCGCCTGGCGGGAAAGATCAAGGCGGCGCTTGGCGACGCGCACAGCCGCGAGCGGGAACTTGCCGAAATCGAGCGCCAGCTTGCCGAAATCACCGCGGCAAAACTTCGCCCCGGCGAGGAGGCGGAGCTGGAAAGCCGCGCGGCCATTCTGGAAAACGCGGAGCACATCCGCGAGGCGCTTTCCCTGGCCTATCAGCTTACTTACGAAGGTGCCGGCAGCGCGCAGGAGGCCCTCAGCCGCGCCGCCGGGGCGCTGGAAAAGATCGCTCCCATCGACGCGCGCTACGAGGCCCTGGCCGCCAAGCTGCGCGAAGCCTTTTTTGCCGCGCAGGATGCGGGATATGAGGTGCGCGACGCGCTGGAAGATGTGGAGGGCGATCCCGCGGCGCTGGAGAAAATCAACGCCCGGCTCGACCTTATCCACCGCCTCGAAACCCGCTATGGCCCGCAACTTGAAGATGTTCTGGCCTATGGCGAGGCGCTCAAAGCGCGCAAGCAGGCCCTGACGGGCGGCGACGCAAGCGTGCACGCCTGGAAAAAGGAACTCAAGGCCATGGACGCGGCCCTCAAGCAGGACTGCGCCGCGCTCACCCAGGCGCGCAAAGACATCGCTGAAAAATTGACGGCGGGAATCCTCCGCCATCTCGGCGATTTGGGCATGGGCAAAACGCGTTTTGAAATCGCCGTCGAACCGGAGAAAATTACCGCCACGGGCGGGGACCGCGTAGAAATGCGCATCTCACCCAACCCGGGCGAGCCGCTCAAGCCGCTCAACGCCATCGCCTCCGGCGGCGAAATTTCGCGCGTGATGTTGGCGCTCAAGGCCGTCTCCGCCGACGAATACGGCGTGGGGGCAATGGTGTTCGACGAAATTGACACCGGCGTTTCCGGCCGCATGGCGCAGGCGGTGGGCGAAAAAATGGCTATGATCGCCGGCAGGCGGCAGGTGTTGTGCGTTACGCATTTGCCCCAGATCGCCGCGTTGGCCGACCGGCACTTTGTGGTGGAAAAGACGCAGACGGGGGAACGCACCGGCTCCACCGTGCGCGCGCTGGACGATGCGGGCCGTTCGCAGGAGATTGCGCGGCTCATTGGCGGCGCGGAAGACGCGCCCAGCGCCCGCGAGCACGCGGAAAACATGCTCGCGGCGGCAAGGCGGCGCAGGGCGGAACTGCGCGACGGGGAAGCGCGGGCATAGCGCGTTTGCAAAGCGGTTGGATATGCCTTGACTGGGAGACGCGAAAGAAAGCGCTGAAAATTGTGTTTTCCAACGCAGAACCAAACTGGATATTTGCAGATTACGGACATCCCCGCATTTGAAACGGAGACGCGGGGATTTTAATTTGAAACCAAAAGCAATACGGCCTGGAGGGATGGCGCCAACGCTATTCCCTCCAGGCGAGAATTTTATCCATAAACGCGCGCAAGCTGTATTTTACCGTACCGTCATAGCCGGTCACTGTCCGGGCTGTAACCATGGAATTGAGCACGGCCTCTTCCTCAGCCTCGGCCATGGCCCGAAACAGCGGATCGATTTGGCTTTCGGAAATGGCCCGAAACTCCATAAACCCCTTTTCCGGCACGTGGGACACGCGATTGGCCGTGGTAAACCCTATCATAACCTCGCCGCTGCCGTGACCGATGAAGGAACCAAGGCGCGCCAGGCCCACGCTGGCGCGGCGGATGACCCGGCCGATCTGGCGGGAGGAAAGCGGGATGTCGGTGGCCATAACGCTGATGATCGAGCCCTTGTCCGGAGCCGAACAGTTTAGCGCCGCGTCAATGATGCGGCCGGCCGGCTTACCCGCGATGAGCAAATCTTTCAGCGCTCCATGATTGCTTTGCACCAACACCCCGATGGTGTAGGTATGTCCGTCGATTTCGATTTGGCGGGAGGCCGACCCCACCCCTCCTTTCAGAGAATGGCAGACCATGCCCTTGCCGCAACCCACGTCCCCCTCGGCAAAATCGGCGCGCGCGTCCCGGATAGCGGCCAGAAGGTGCTCCCGCCCCAAATCCCGCTTTTGTATATCATTCAAAGTCGCGTCGTTGCATTCGCATACAATGGGGTTGACCGAAGTCAGACGCAGCCCGTCTTTCTGGCATTGATCAATCATGTAGCCCACCAGAGCATCGTGAATCAGACCCACGTTTAACGTATTGGTGAGGGCGATGGGCGTTTCGATGACGCCCAGCTCCTGAAGCTGCATAAGCCCAAGGGTTTTGCCAAAGCCGTTGAGCACGTAGGCGGCGGCTACCGGCTTGTGGAGAAAGGCGTTGCCTGATCCTGGCAGGATTACGCTCACGCCCGTTTTGTGACGCTCGTCGTCCAAGGTGGCATGCCCAACCAGCACTCCGGGCACGTCGCTGATTTTGTTCAGTGGCCCGGTGGGATAGTCGCCGATGCTGATTCCATAGTCTCGAATTCGCTTTTGTTTCATACAATCGCTCCTTAAAAACGACCTGAGAGGCGCATACGGGTCAGGGTTTTCGCGCCATGGCCCCTTTCCCGGCGGTCCTGTGAGTTATTATGACTTTGGCTAAAGAACATGTCGGGAGAGCGGAAAGCGTTTTAAACCGCGTTAAGCCCAAAAACACAAAAATTTTTGAAAGGCCGGAAGACGCAATAAACGCCGGTTCCTTTGAACGCCGGTTTCAACGAAACAAGACGCTGCGCACCGCTGTTCATACCTCGCGCGACGGTTATGAAAGCGCATCCGGGGCGAAAGAACGCAAAGAGGATAAAACGGCCGCCACGCGAAAGAAAGGCTGCGCGGCGGCCGCTTGGCGCTTAATACGCCTTGGCGAAGTAAATGAGTTTTTCAGCGGGTTTGCCGCAGACGACGCACTTGTCGGAGGGCATGTCGCTCTGGTCGAAGGGCATGTTGCGCGTGGAGGCGTTGTAAAGTTCCTTGACCTTGTCCTCGCACTCGCGGCAGCCGCACCACGCGGCCTTGACAAAGCCGTTCTGCACGCCCTGTTCCAGTTCTTCCAGCGTGGTAGCGGTGTAGATGTGGGCGTCGCGGAAGGTGCGCGCCTGCTCGAACATGGTGTTGTGGATGTCGTCGAGCAGGGCCTTTACCGCATCGGCAATGCCTTCGAGCGAAAGCGGTTTTTTCTCCAGCGTGTCGCGGCGCATGGACATAGCCACGCCGTTTTCCATATCGCGCGGGCCGAGCTCCAGGCGCACCGGCACGCCCTTCATTTCCCATTCGTTGAACTTCCAGCCGGCGGAATAGGTATCGCGGTCGTCCAGTTCCACGCGCAGCCCGGCGGCCTCCAACTCGGCCTTGAGGGCGCGGGCGCGCTCCAGCACGCCTTCCTTGTGCATGGCGATGGGGAGGATGACCACCTGAATGGGCGCCACGCGCGGCGGCAATTTCAGGCCGCGCTCGTCGCCGTGCGTCATGACGATGGCGCCGATGAGCCGCGTGGAAGTGCCCCAACTCGTCTCATGGGCGTATTCCAGCTTGCCCTCCTTGGAGAGGAACTGTATGCCGTAGGCCTCGGAGAAGTTGGTGCCAAAGTTGTGCGTGGTGCCGGCCTGCAAAGCCTTGCCGTCCTGCATCATCGCCTCCATGGAATAAGTGGCGCGCGCGCCGGCGAACTTTTCCTTGTCGGTCTTGCGGCCGGTGAGCACCGGCAGGGCCAGCTCGTTTTCGGCGAAATCGCGG
>CAJFUU010000161.1 GCA_904420265.1 uncultured Clostridia bacterium | reverse complement strand
GGGGTCAGACATAAAACCGCCCCGCTTCCATATGCACGAACATCGCGCCGTCATAGAGCGGCTGCGTCTCGGGTTTCAGCGAATTGACCAGCATCATCGCCAGTACCGCCAGCGCCCAGACCAGCAAAAACCAGAGTGCAAAACGGCTGCGCCGGTTGCTTTTCTGCATGTGCATGTTCATCCCTCCGCACATAGTGTTTGCAGACGGACGCGGTTTATGCGCGTCTTACATCACGCCCTGTCGCGCGTATTTCCAGGCGCGGGCCCGCACGTCCATGGCGCGCACGGCGTCAGCGCTGGCGCGCAGCGCGGCCAATTCGTCCTCCGCCAAATTAACGGCAATGCGCCGCAGAACGCCCGCGCGGCCGACCACGCACGGCAGGCTCAGGCAAACGTCGGAAATGCCGTATTCGCCCCGCAGAAGCGACGAAACCGTAAGAATGGAATGTTCGTCGCGCACAATTGCCTCGCAAATGCGGCGTACGGCCACGGCTATGGCATAAAACGTGGCCCCATTTCGGGCAATAATGGCATTGGCGACGTGCCGCACCTTTTCATCAAAGGCCTCGCGCATGCGCCCGGGCAGGTGCGCGTCGCAGCCGCCGCAATCGCGGCAGTATTCCTCCAGGGTCATCCCGGCGATGGAAACGGTACTCCAGGCGGGCAGTTCGCTGTCGCCGTGTTCTCCCAATACATAGGCGTGAATGCTGCGCGCGTCCACTCCGGTGTGCTCAGACAGCATAAAGCGCAGGCGCTGGCTGTCCAGCACCGTGCCGCTGCCCAAAACGCGTTCGGGCGAAAAGCCCGTCTGGGCCAGCGCCGCGCGGGTAAGCGCGTCCACGGGATTGGTCACCACCAAAAGCACGCAGGCAGGCGCGCGCCGGGCAATTTCCCGCGCCGCGTCCTGCATGACCGAAAGGTTTTTCAAAAGCAGATCGCGCCGCGTCTCGTTGGGGGCCTGGTTCGCGCCCGCAGTCATCACCACCACGTCCGCGCCGTCGATTTCCGCATAGCCGCCGCCCGTCACCCGCACGGCGGGCAAAAGCGGCACGCCGTGGGCGATATCCAACGCTTCCCCCGCCGCTTTTTCCGTCTTGATATCCGCAAGCGCGATTTCTTCTGCCACGCCTGCCTGCGCCAGGGCAAAGGCGCAACTTGCGCCCACCTGTCCCGCGCCGATGATGCCGATTTTTGCCATGGGAATTCCTCCTTCGCCAATAGCATGCACGGCAGCGTAAAAAGTTATTTGCAGGCGGCGCATTTTGCCGCAATGGCCATGTGATTTTCATAGAGGGCACAGCGCCTGCATGGCGAAACGGCTAAGCGCGCCCTCTGAAGCCGACGCCTTGCGCCTATGATTCCCGGTCAGGCTGTCCTGCCCAACAAGGCAAAATGGATTTTGACGGCATGCAAATGGTCTTTTATGGCAGCCTGCCGGCGTTGCAGAAAGCTGGCGCATGACCGCACACCGCAACGGTGCGTTCAGGCGCTTCTGATTGTTTGATAAAGCATGAACACATAACAGCACGCGCGGATGTGCCTGCTCGGCGCTCTCTGCGGCAAATTTAAAGCAAAACTGCAAATGTGAAAAGGCTTGGATACGGATTAAACACAGGCGGCAAACGCGCCAGGACCGAAAATTTCCGAGATGTTCCCGGCTAAATTTTGAAGCATCTTTTTGATTTTGTAAGCGCAAATTGTTTGTTGGGATAATCCTGAACTTCTGTGCATTGGAGTTTATCGCTTCCCTGTCAATATAAATTCCATCAATTGTTCCACATCAGAAAAGTCATCATAATCTCCATTTATTCCCTCCTGGTGATAGACGATACCCTTTCTTTCGTTTTCCTCCAAACAATCCAATAGGCGTTCTTCGCCGTATCTTTTTATAAATTCTGTAAAGCCATATGGCTTTATCTTTGATAAGAGACCCTTTTTACAATTTTCAGAACACTCATAACAATGATTCAGCCCCTTTTCCACTGAGCATTTCCTGTTTTCACACCATTCTTTATCGGGGCACTCTCCGGAATTACAACCTGAACAATGCGTGTTTTCAGAGCAAAGGCAGCAAGCAAGTCCACACCTCGCAATGCCCAATTCTCTTTTCATAAACAATTTTCCCCCCCATTCGTCAATTTACGTATTATGTACATTTTATCATCAACTTGCGAATTTTTCAACTCTCCGATAAATACCAGAGTCTTTTGTGTTCATCAATGGTCAAAACAAATGGGTTTTGCCCGCCATTGACAAGTAGAAACAGTTCTGTCAAGCAGTTCGCCCCTTTTGCAAAGGAGCGATGTTTTCCTTCTCTTTGGAAAAGAAAGGCGACGGGGCGCGGCCGTAAATGGCAGGAAATGCAGATTATGAAAGGATTTTGCGTCCGGCAGGAAAGAAACCGACCGACGCGCTACGTTGCCGGCGATAAGGCCGGCCGCGCATAAACGGCCCGCGGCGGACGCTGCAAAAAACAAAAAGCGGGAGACGGCATTGTAACCGCCTTCCGCTCTTGCATCGCACACCGCAATCAGGTGTTTTTCATCACGACTTCTTCCACTGCGTCCGCCACCTTTTCGCAGGCGTCGCAACAATCTTCCAGGCTGGAATAAATTTCCTTCCAGGCAATGAGCTCGACGGCGTCCGTACCGCCCCGCTTGAGGTTGCGCATGGCCTCTATGTAGAGACGATCTCCCTCTTCCTCGAGCGTATTGATGACGATGATATGCTCCATCAGCTTTTCGGACTTTTTGTAGTTCTCAAATTCGCCCATGAGCTTTTTGAGTTCTTCGCATTGCTTGGCAATCAGCGCGGCCACGGGCAAAACGTCCGGGCGGCAGGTCTGTATATCGTTCATATAGAGACGCTGCACAACTTCGTCGATAAGATCGACAATTTCGTCGAGCACATGGGCGATGTTGACGATGTCTTCACGGTCGATGGGCGGCAAGAATTCCCGCAGCAAGCGGCCCATCATATCATGCTTTTTCAGGTCCGCGGCATGTTCAATCTCGTGAATCACATCCGCGTCGCGGCGCAGGTTTGCCGGCTGATAGTTGCCGAACATGTCGTTCAGCGCTGAGGCCGCCTCACAAGCGCAGTCAATCATTTCCTGGAAGAACGCAAAGTAACTGTAACCGTTTTTCCTGGCCAATACGCTCCACTCCTCTTAAAAAATCGCCATGAACAGTTTTGCCATCAAAAAGCCGACCAGCCCGCAGCCCGGGAAGGTCAGAACCCATGTAAGCACCATTTCGCGCACGACGCTCCAGTTGACGCTCTTGATGCGCCGCGCCGCGCCCACGCCCATAATGGCCGTGGTCTTGGTATGCGTCGTAGATACCGGAATGCCGGTTACCGAGGACAAAAGCAGGCAGCCAGCGGCGGCAAGGTCGGCAGAAAAGCCCTGATGCACGTCCAGTTTAACCATATCCATGCCCACGGACTTGATGATGCGCAGCCCGCCGATGGACGTGCCAAGGCC
>CAJFUU010000160.1 GCA_904420265.1 uncultured Clostridia bacterium | reverse complement strand
CAGGAGGCCTGGCACTCGCCGCAGCCGCCGGTCTGGGCGCTCTGGCTCAGGCAGGGCTTCTGGATGGTCTGAATGTGCTTCATCCGAATTCACCTCGTTCAAAAATTCGCGGCGCGGGCCGCCATCGTGTCTATTATACACGACGCGGCCCGCGCGCGCAAGGGAAAACTGTGAAATTTACCCGTGGCAGCTTTAAGAGAGTTTCGAATAGCGCGAGGAAATCCAGGCGCTGCTTCCGTTGTAGGTCACATTGTACCAACGCACGCCGCGGCTGTCCACGGAGCTGGAACCGCGATAGGTCAGGTTCGTGCCTTCGTCCACAGCGGCAATTTTCGCATAGCCCAGGCCCGGGCCGGTGCGCAGCCACACCGAGCCGCCGGAGACGTAAACCTTTGTGTAGCTGGAAGAGGAACCGGAAGATCCGCTCACGGGCTTGACATCCGGCGTGGAAACCAGCCGCGCATACGCGCCGGAAACCCAGCCCATGCCCGCCGAAGTGGAAACCTTGTACCAGGTGGTGCCGTTCACGTTGGCCGTCTCGCCCAGGTAAACCATGTTCGTGCCGTTTGCAACGGTGGTGATTTTCGTATATCCCGTGCCCGCGCCGCTGCGCACGTTCAAAGAGGCGCTGGAGCGCACGGCCTGGCTTTCGGAAATGGCGCTGCCGTTCTTCTGCAGGTTCGAATACGCCCAGGAAATCCACGCCGTGCCGCCGTTGTAGGAAACCTGGTGCCAGCCCTGACCGCGGCTGTCAAAGCGGCTCACGCCCGTATAGGTGAAGCTGCGGCCGCTGGAAACGCTGGTGATTTTGCCGTAATCCAGCCCCGGCCCCTTGCGCAGGTTGACCGACGCGGTGGTGCGCACCGTGTATGTGGTGGCGGCAAAAGCCGTCGCGCAGGAAAGCGCCGCCGTGAGCGCCAACGCCAGAACCATTGCCAAACAGATGATACGCTTCATTTTTCAACCCCTCCGTTCATTTCCCCGGCGCTTGCCCGCGCCGTGTTTTCTGTTTTCACAGCATTTGACGTGCCTGCACGCGGAGAGGTTCCCGAATTTTGGCAAAAAATATTTGCGGTTTTATTTCGCTTTTGTCTCATTTGCGTCACACTTTTGCGGACGCGCCCCGCTTCCGCCGCGCCCGGGGCCGCAAATTGGCGCAAACCGCCCCGGCGACCGCGCCGATGGCGCCGCCCAGCAGCATTTCCAGAAGCATCGCCGCGAAGGAGAACACCGCGCCGCCCAGGCGCCAGTAGAGCACGTAGCCAAGAATCATATACGCAAGCCCGACCGCCGCGCCGGTCAAAAAGCCGCGCTCCCCGCCCAGGCCCACGGCAAAACGCACGCCCAGAAGCACGCAAATGAGTTTCAGCGCCTGGTTCAGCGCCGTCAGCGCCCCGTCGGAAACGTCCAGATAGATGACCGCCGCCGCCAGAAGCAGCATGCCCAGAAGCGTCGCCGCCGCCGAAACGAGCAGCCCCTTCAGAATCGACCCCAGCGCCAAAGCGCGCGCGCTTTTCATGCGCATCCCCTCCCTTTCTGAAGCGCCCGAAGTTCCCGCCCGGGCCGGCCCGCCCCGCCGGCCGCGCTGTTCCCGGGTCGCTCTGAAGCAGGCTATGCTTGAACACCGGGGCGTATTCGTGGTATAATGCGCTTATGAATACGGAAGAAATTCTGCGGGCCATTTCCACGCTGCGCACCGGGGCGACGCCGGGAGAGTACGATTTGCATTCCCTGGTGGCCAAGGCGCTGGCGGCGGCAAATTTGCCCTTCCAACACGAATACCGCCTCGCCCCGCGCCGCCGCATTGACTTTTTTGTGGACGGCGTGGGTGTGGAAATCAAAAAGGGCCGGCCCAACGCCCGGGAACTGCTTTTGCAGGTGCAGCGCTATCTGGAGGCCGATGCGTTAAAGGAAATCATCGTCGTCACCCAGAAGGACACGCCCCTGCCCGCGCGCGTTTTGGGCAAGCGCGTGACCTCTGTTTCGCTAAACCGCCTCTGGGGGGTGGCGCTGCCGTG
>CAJFUU010000159.1 GCA_904420265.1 uncultured Clostridia bacterium | reverse complement strand
TTTCAAAAACCTGTGGATTGCTTGCCAAACCGACGCGAAATTCATGCGGAACGGCAAATGATTTCCCACAAACCCTGCCGCAGCGAACAGTGGCGCAAGCGGACGGCTCCACCGGGAAAGCAAAACGCGGGGGAAAGCCCCCGCATCAGAGCGCAGCCAAAGCCCGCAACCGCAGAAACTGCCATGATAAGACAGGAGTTCGAAGCGATTTCTGCCCCCTCGCGGCGATTTTGCCAAACCCCGCGAAACAGCCGCAAACGGCAAACCTTGCCACGGAGAGAAGTTTTCCCGGTAGCCGCGCCTGCGGCCTGCGGTCGCCTGCGTCCGTGCAAGTTCCTCGTCTGCAGGTTTGCCTCCCCGTCTTGCGGGCCTTGTCAACGGACGCGGGGGAAAGCCCCCGCGTCACGATCAGGCCGCGGATCCATCCGCGGCGCTTTCGCCACCGGCGGCGTCGGGCGTGGTTTCCGGCGACGGTTCGGGCGTAGGCGTTGCGGTGGGCGCCTGCGTGGTGGGTTGCGCGTATTGCGTGCGCGGCGCGTCGTCGGCGTAGAGAGCGTTTTGCATGGCCGCGTCGGCAATGCCGGTCGGCTCCAGGCCCACGGCGGTCTGGAACAGCTTCACCGCCGTCTGGGTATTGCTGCCGAAGTTGCCGTCGATATTGTCGTTGAGGTAGCCCAGTTCATACAGGCGCTGCTGCAGGGCGATGACTTCGTTGCTCTGGTCGCCACGGCTGAGCGTTGTGTAGGGAACGGGCGTGGGCGTGGCTTCGATTTCGGCGCTGGGCTGGGAAACCTCGATGGTTTCGCCGCCGATGATGCTGGTCAACTCCGCCGTGGTGGTGGCGGAAGTAAGTTCGGCAATGGCGTTGCGTACGATGGACCAGTTTTCGCTGGAACGCGCCTCTTTTTCCGCGTCGGTGAGGGTGGTGTCGGTCAAAGCCAGCACATCCACGCTGACGGCGCTGGCGATATTTTCCTGAATGGCCGAAAGAGCGGCCACGAACGTCTGGTCGTCGGTGCTGACTTCCGTTCCTTCGGGCAGGAGCGCTTCCACAGCCTGCGCGTCGGCGTTGAGCGTATTGACCACGCCCACAAGGCCGTCGGTTTGCGACTGGGTGAGCAGCGACTGCACGTAGTCGTTGTCGGCGTGCCGATTGATCAATTCCACGCCCTGCGTATACAATTCGCTGGAAACGCCGGCGATGGGCGAATTATCCTGCTGAATATCGCCGACGCGGCCGACAAAGTACCAGATGCCCACGGCTACGACCGCCACCAGCGCCAACGCGCCGATAATTTTCAGCGCGACGCTCATGTTGCCGCGCGCGGCGGGTCCGTAATCTTCCGGGATGTCGGCAAATACGTCTTCGACATCGCCGGTATCTTCGCCCGCATAGGCCGTGCCGCCCACGGGGCCTTCGTCGGTTTCCGCGCCGTAGACCTTGCGCCTGCGCCCGCGGCGGCCGCGTTCGGCGGCCTCGAGCTGTTCCACGTATTCGGTCACATCGCGGCTGATGCCGGCGCGGCCGTCCGAAGTGATGGGGCGGGAGCGAAGCTGGGAAAGGTCGAAGTCGTCTATGGCGCTTTCCCCGTCTTCGGCAAACATTTCGCGCACCAGCGGGTCTTCAATGGCCGGAGCGGCAGGCTCGTCTGCGTCCTCTTCGCCGTCTACCGCCCGGCGCACGTCCCCGCGGATTTCTTCCGGCACCGAAGCGCCCTCGTACACGGGGCGATAGGTCGTGCGCGCGTCGTCGTCGGCGTCGGCCTGCATTTGCTCGTCCTTGCCGGTGTAGGTGGTTCGCGTATAGGGCAGCGCCGCCCCGGTGGGATCAAAAGCCTCGCCGGGCGCGATACGCGCCTGCGCGGACGTATAGGGAACGCCTTCAAACCGGCTCTGGCCCACAGCCTGCCCGCAGGAGCAGACCTCGGCGCCCGGTTTCAGCGTTTTTCCACATCTGGAGCAAAACATGCAATGCCCTCCTCGCGCCACGTGCGTTTACATGGCATACCTATTGTATCTTACATGATAAGCCGCCAAAGGGCGTGCGTCAAGTATATTCTTATGACATTACTCGGACAATTGGCGATTTTTCTTTACAATTGCCCGCCCAAAACGGCGCTGAAACTGTTGTTCACGCCTTGTGGTTCATTTTGCCGCAATTCAGACAAAAATATTAAACCTAAAACAAAAAAGAATCTACATTTTCTGGAAATGAGCATGCACAAACAGCATAGATACAGGAAAAATCCCAACAACTTTCGAAGGAATGCACATTTCAATTTTGTGAAATTCATATTATACTGTGTGTGGCGGGCAAAGCTGCCCAAACCCAAAAATAAGGACGGAGGAAGAACACATGAAGAAACTGATTGCTGTGGTGCTGACGCTGGTTCTGGTTCTGAGCGCCTCCAGCGCGTTCGCGCTGACCATCGGCTTCTCCCAGATCGGTCAGGAGTCCGACTGGCGCACGGCCAACACCGACAACGTATGCAACGCCATCGAGGCCCAGGGCTGGGAACTGATTTACGCAGACGGCCAGCAGAAGCAGGAAAACCAGGTGCAGGCCCTGCGCAGCTTCATCACCCAGGGCGTGGACTACATCCTCTTTACGGGCGTTGTTTCCACCGGTTGGGACGAGGTGCTCAAGGAGATCAACGAGGCTGAGATCCCGCTGATCCTGCTCGACCGCATCCCCTCCTGTGTGGACGACATCGAGTATGCCGCCGCGTTCGGCGGAGACTTCGTGGAAGAAGGCCGCCGCATGGTGCGCTGGCTGGCCAACTACCTGGAGAAGGAAGGCCGCGGCGATGAAGAAATCAACATCGTCATGCTGGAAGGCACCACTGGCGCCGACGCGCAGATCGGCCGCTCCGAAGGCATCCTGGCCGAGCTGGAGAACCATCCGAACATGACCCTGGTCGAGTCCCAGACCGGCAACTTCACCCGCGCCGAAGGCCAGCAGGTTATGGAAACCTTCCTCAACTCCATTGAGGACATCGACGTGCTGCTTGCGCAGAACGACGACATGGCGCTGGGCGCCATCGAGGCCATCAAGGCCGCCGGCCTTGTGCCCGGCGAGGACATCATCATCATCGGCTGCGACTCGGTTAAGGCCGCTTTCGAAGCCATCGTTGCCGGCGAGATGAACTGCACCGTGGAGTGCACGCCGCTGTACGCCGACTTCCTCATCCCCACCATCGAGGGCCTTGAGGCGGGCGAGACCTACGGCCGCGAGATCATCCATCCCGAAGAGTACTGCTACGACGCCGAGGGCGGCATCCCCTACACCGAGGACGGCGAAACCCTGTCCATCAAGGCCGCTGACGTCATCGACGAGCGCGTTTACTAAGCAACAAACGCTGGCATAACCAGCCATCGCGGGGCTGCCGGGTGCGGCAGCCCCGTGCTGAGTATCTGGAGCGCGGCTTTCCGGCCGGTTTGGTTGGACGGCGTTTTTCGCGGAAAAAGCCGCGCCGGTGCGCTCCGGGCCTCCGAATCCTGTTTAGGGAGGGATCCATTTGTCAGAACTGTTGGAAATGCGGGGAATTGAGATTCAGTTCCCCGGCGTCAAGGCGCTGGATGGCGTGGATTTCACGCTGCGCGCCGGCGAGGTACACGCCCTGCTGGGCGAAAACGGCGCCGGCAAATCCACGCTGATCAAGTGCCTGACCGGCGTCAACCGCATGGACGCGGGCGAAATTTTGCTCGAAGGCAAGCCCATTCGCCCCACTTCGCCGCAGGCCGCGATTGAGTTGGGCATCTCCACGGTGTTCCAGGAGATCAACCTTTGCCCGAACCTCACCGTGGCGGAAAACATATTTGTCGGCCGTCAGCCAATGAAGCATCATCAAATCAACTGGAAGGAAATCAACCGCCGTGCCTCGGAATTGATGGAGCGCTTCAACGTCCATATCGACGTGACGCGGCCGCTTTCCTATTATTCCACCGCCATTCAGCAGATGGTTTCCATCGCCCGCGCGGTGGACATCGACGCCAAAGTGCTCATCCTTGACGAGCCGACCTCTTCGCTGGACGAAAACGAGGTCAAGCAGCTCTTCGCAGTCATGCGCTCTCTCAAGGAACAGGGCATCGGCATCATCTTCATCACACACTTCCTCGATCAGGTCTTTGAGATGTCCGACCGCCTGACCATTTTGCGCAACGGCCACCTCGTGGGCGTATACGACATCCAGCAGATTACCAAGCTGGAGCTGGTTACGGAAATGATCGGCAAGGACATGAACGAAATTTTCAACCTCAAGCGCGCCCATGTGGCCGAGGACGCCCCCATCCTGCTCAAGGCGGAGCACCTTGGCGCGCCGGGCAAGGTGGAGGATGTGTCCCTGCAGATTCGCAAGGGCGAAATGATTGGCTTTGCCGGCCTGCTTGGCTCCGGCCGTACTGAGACGGCGGAAATGATTTTCTGCGTGGCCCGGCCCACCAAGGGCAGCCTGGAAATGAACGGCGAGCCGCTCAAGGCGCGCAATCCGCTGGATTCCATCAACCACAAAATGGCTTTCTGCCCGGAAGACAGAAAGCGCGACGGCATCATTGGCGATTTGTCCATCCGGGAGAACATCGTCCTGGCCATGCAGGCCAAGCGCGGCTTTTTGCACCCCATCAGCCGCAAAGAGCAAAATGAGATTGCCGATAAGTACATCAAGCTGCTTTCCATCGCCACGCCGGATGCCGAGAAGAAAATCGGCGAGCTTTCCGGCGGCAACCAGCAGAAGGTGATTCTGGCCCGTTGGATGGCGACCGAGCCGGACCTTCTCATCCTCGACGAGCCTACGCGCGGCATCGACGTAGGCGCAAAGGCCGAAATCCAGCGCCTGATGTTGGAAATGTGCGAGCGCGGCGTGTCCGTGGTGTTCATTTCCAGCGAACTTGAGGAAGTTATCCGCTGTTCGAACCGCATACTCATCATGCGCGACGGCAAGAAGGCCGGAGAACTGGGCGGCGAGTTCGGCACAGACACCCAGAGCGAGATACTCAAGATCATTGCTGGAGAGGGGGCGAGCGCATGAGCAACAGGAAAAACCTGCCGGGCCTTGCCCTGATGGCCGTTTTATGCATCGCCATGGTCGCGCTGGGCATCTGGGGCTTTGCCTCCGGCAACAGCGTACAACTGAGCGCCGCGGAACTGGCGGTTCCGACGGCTACCGAAGCGCCCGCGGAGGAAGAAGCCGCCGCGGACGAGGCAGCCGCTGCGGAAGATGGCGCGGCCGCGGCCGACGAAGCCGAGTTGGAAGAAGTTGCGGAGACGGAAACCGTCGCCGATCTGCGCGAATCGGCCATTGCCGAGCGCCTGGCGGAAGAAAACGGCTTCCAGTCTTTCGCCTATCTCAAGCGCTTCCCGCTGCTGGTGACGGGCATTCTTCTGGGCCTGGCCTTTGTTTTCGCGCTGCTGGCCATGCGCAAGGTTGTGCGCGTGCCGGAGAAGCTTTTGCACTCCAAACTTACCTATGCGGTGGTGGCGGAACTGGCAATCCTCATGGTCTGCCTGTGGATACGCCCCGACTTTTTCTCCATCCGCTATGAGCCCAGTTCCGGCATGCTGATCGGTTCTTTGATTACCATTCTCAACCGTTCGGCAGAGATTACCATTATCGCCATGGGCATGACGCTGGTCATCGCCCTGGGCGGCACGGATATTTCCGTGGGCGCCCTGGTGGCGGTATCGGGCGCGCTGGCGTTGAAGTTCCTGCGCTGGGACATCAACGTATACACCACCCCGGGCAACTATTCGGTGCAGCCGTTCATCCTTGTGCTGCTGGTGCCGCTGGCGGTATGCCTGCTCATGGGCCTGTTTAACGGCGCCCTGGTGGCCAAGCTGAACATACAGCCCATCATCGCCACGCTGATTCTGATGGTGGCCGGCCGCGGCATCGCCCAAATCGTCACCGACGGCAAGCAGTTTACCACCGGCTATACGCCCTTCCAGTTCATTGGCGGCGGCAGCTTCTTGTGCTTGCCGATGCCGATCATCATTTCCATTGTGGTTGTGGTTGCCGTGGCGCTGTTTACGCGCAAGACCGCGTTTGGCATGTTTGTCGAATCCGTGGGCGTCAACCGCAGCGCCAGCCGCGTATCCGGCCTGCGTTCAGACCGCATTATCCTCATCGTTTACATGCTCACCGGCTTCCTGGCGGGCATTTCCGGCCTGATTTACTCCAGCCGCATTTCCTCGTGCGACTCCAACAACGCCGGCCTCAACTACGAGATGGACGCCATTCTCGCCGTGGTTATCGGCGGAACCAGCATGTCGGGCGGCAAGTTCTCCATTGCCGGCACGGTGATCGGCTCCATCATCATCCGCACGATTGTCACCTTCGTGCTCTATTTCGGCATCACCTCGGAATCGACGATGGCATTCAAGGCCATGATCATCGCCGTGGTCATCGTTTTGCAGTCCGAGCCGGTGCGCAACTGGATGGCCAGGCGTTCCAAGGCCCGCAAAAGCGTCGTAAGGGGGGAAGTACATGCTTAATACGCAGCCGAAGCGCAGAAGTATCCTTTCGCGCATACTCAACCCCAAATACATCATGGTCTACTCCACGGTGGCGGTATTCCTGGTAATCTACCTGGTCGGCGCCATCGCGTACGGGGACAAGGGCTTTACATCGCTGCGCACGTTCCTGTTGCTCTTTACCGACAACGCCTACATCGGCATCAGCGCCGTGGGCATGACCATGGTGCTCATCACCGGCGGTATAGATTTGTCGGTAGCCGCGGTGGCTTCGCTTACGGGCATGTTCATCGCCTACGGGAACACCATTTTGGGCATCAATCCCTTCATTTGCATTGGTTTTGCGCTCGTTGTGGGCGTGGGCCTGGGCCTATTGATGGGCGCGACCATTCACTACCTGAATGTGCCGCCGTTCATCACCACCCTGACGGGCATGTTCCTGGCGCGCGGCGTGTGTTCGCTGATCAGCCGCGAGTCCATTTCCATTTCCAACGAGGCGATTGACGCCCTGGCCGGCTGGCGGTTCTACTTCCAACATCTGGTAGACGGGCAGTGGGAGCGCATCAAGCCTGTGGCCTACATTGACGCGACGGTGATTCTCTTCATCGTCATGATCATCATTGGCACCATCATCCTGCAAAAGACGCGCTTTGGCCGCAACGTGTACGCCATCGGCGGCAGCGAGCAGTCGGCCAAGCTGATGGGCCTGCCGGTGGCGCGCACGAAGGTGCTGGTGTACGGCTTCAACGGCCTGTGCTCGGTGCTTTCCGGCGTGGCCTATGTGCTCTACGTCAAATCCGGCTGGAACCTGGCCCTGCAGGGCGCGGAGTTGGACGTGATTTCCGCTACGGTCATCGGCGGCACGCTTTTGACCGGCGGCGTGGGGTACATGCTCGGTACGCTCTTCGGCGTATTGCTCAAGGGCACGATTCCGGCGCTGATTACGTTCAACGGCACGCTGTCCTCCTGGTGGGGCAAGATTGCCACGGGCATACTGCTGCTGTTGTTCATCCTCCTGCAGCGCGCGGTGGTGACCGGCTCGGAGCGCAAAAAGAAGGTTTAACACAATTTTCTTGACATGGCATGGTTCCTTTGTTATAATATCCCTTGGCTGGAAAGCCGCTTCGCCATAGACAGCGAGCGCGCATGCTCAATGGCCTTCGGGCCGCTCGCCGAGGCGCAAAGGAAATTGTGTCAGCAACGCCCTTGCGCCATGCGCAGGGGCTTTTTCATGGGTTTCCATGCAGCCGTCATTTGGGACGGGTGAGGAGGTGTCTACGCAATGTCCAAAAATTTTGAGATCAAAAAGACCGTCGTCGCGGACATCAAAGACAAGATGAGCCGCGCGCAGTCCATCGTGCTGGTCGATTACCGCGGCCTGACCGTGGAGGAAGTGACCGACCTGCGCAACCAGTTCCGCAAGGCGGGCGTCGAGTATGCCGTTTTGAAAAACACCATGCTCACCCTCGCGGCGCGCGATCTGCAGATTGAAGGCCTCGAGGAGCATCTCAAGGGCCCGACCGCCGTGGCGTTTGGTTACGAGGATCCGGTCGCTCCCGCCAAGATTATCACCGAGTTCATCAAGAAGAACAAGAAGATCAGCGTCAAGTGCGGCATGGTCGATCAGAAGGTGATCGACGTCGATGGCGTCACGGCATTGGCCGAGTTGCCGCCGAAGGAGGTTCTCATCGCCAAGTTGATGGGCAGCATCAATGCGCCGATCAGCGGCTTTGTGGGCGTGCTTTCCGGCGTGCTGCGTTCGTTTGTGTACGCAGTGGAGGCCGTGCGCAAGCAGAAGGCCGGAGAATAAGCGTTTTCCCGCCGGGTATACGAAATTCTGGAATTACGAAATTAAGATGGAGGTATCATCATGAACCGCGAAGAGATCATTTCCGCTAT
>CAJFUU010000158.1 GCA_904420265.1 uncultured Clostridia bacterium | reverse complement strand
GCTTTTTATCATTTGAGGCGTGGTTGTTTCATCAAAGACGAAATCCGCAGAATCGTCAGGATTGCGCGCTCCCGGTTCCTCCTACAACTTTCCTGCGTTTTCGATGCTAAAATTGACGGAAGGAACAAATGACATCACATTCGGTTTCAGAGGGGAACCAATCGGTTAAAAAGCCTCAAGGAAGCGCGCGATGGCGGCAACCCTTTTGCACTTTAATCGCACCCGATGGCAACATCGGGGCGGAGCGATTTTACGCCGGGAAATCCCATTTGCCAGTGCAAAAGTCGTTTCCTTGCGACTTTTACTTGTGTCGCAAGCGGCGCGAGCAAAAATTAAACAGGATGGCCGGAGGCGCAAAATATCTCGGATTCTGCGGTTTCACCAAGGGCAGAATTGCCGCGGCTGGGAGATACCCTTCCGTCCGCCTGTTTGTCAAAAATACTTTTTGATAAACTGAGCCCGCCGCATGATGCGACGGGCCTGGTCTATCGTCAAAGTTTATCCAGCGTATCGAATTCGATATTCTCGTCCTCCAACTCCAGGTCGATTACACAATAGGGGAAATCGTCGGGACGGGGCGGCAGGTCCACAAACAGGCGCGAAACGCCGCTGACCGACGGCGGCTTTTGCGAAAAATTCAACGCCTCGCCCGTCTGCAAAAGCCTGGCGCTGCGCACAGGCGTGTTGACGCAGGGCAGATGCACATAGGTACGGCCGTCCATGATGTGCGCATACAGATGATACGGCCGGCAGGTGAACATGCACCAGGAAAGGTCATAGGGGTAGATTGGCGAAGCCTTCGTGCCATAAAACGCGTCGGCATTGCCGCGGATGAACCCACCTACCCGGCGCAGTATGCGCACGCTTTCTTCGGGCACCACGCCGTTCCCGTCCGGGCCGATGTTGAGCAGGTAATTCCCGCCCCGGCTATTGACGCGCGTGAGCAACTCCACCACGCGGCCGGCGCTTTTCCAGTTATGGTCGTCCTTTTTGTAACCCCAGGTGTTGTTGAGTGTGGCGGGCACTTCCCAATCGCCCGCATAGGGCAGCGTGGGCACAAAGTTGTCCGATGTGCTCATATATTCGCCCAATTGGTTGCCGATGCGTCCGCTGACGATGCAATTGGGTTGCAGCGATTTCACCAGGTCGTAAATGCCCTGGCTCTCCTGCGCGGTCATGCTCATGGGCGTATCGAACCACATCAGGCCGATTTCGCCGTACTGCGTGAGCAGTTCCCGTATTTGCGGCAGGCACTTGTCGCGATAATACTGCGCGTAGTCCTTTTCGGCGTCGGGTTTTCCATAACCCAAACCGTTTTCCTCGTCCCAGTCCTGCGCCTGAGAGTAGTACACGCCCAACTTCACGCCGGCCTCTTTGCAGGCGTCGGCCAGCTCCCTGAGCGGGTCGCGTCCGAAGGGCGTGGCGTCTACGATGTTGTAGGCCGAGCAACGAGAGTGGTACATGGCAAAACCGTCGTGATGTTTGGCGGTGAAGACGATGTACTTCATGCCCGCATCCTGCGCCAGGCGGACGATCGCCTCCGCATCGAAGCCGACGGGGTTAAAATCCCTGGCGATGGCGCGGTATTCCTCCACCGGAATTTGCAAATGCCGCATAATCCACTCGCCCACCTGCGGCGTCTTCTGCCCCCTCCATTCGCCGGCCAGTTTTGCGTACAATCCCCAGTGGATGAACATTCCAAAACGGGCATCCTTCCACCATTGCTGCTTGCAATCTTTCATAGGAAATCCTCCATAAACGATTTCAGGCTTTCTCCGCTGCGCCTTCCCAAAGCCGGTGCGCGTGCAAAACTACGTCTCCGCCCAACGCGTACAGGCGCGCGCCGCCAAAGCGCAGGGCCATGCACACGGGGCGTTCGCGCAGCGCGCTCACCTCGCCGGCAAAACGAAACCTGTAAAGGCCGTCGCCAATTTTTTCCAACGTGCAATCCTCTTCTGCAAAGCCGGGCAGCGCCGCTTCGTTCCAGGCGTCGCGCAGGCTGGCGCGCACATAGCCGCCTTCGGCGATGTCGGCCGTGAGCGTAACCGGGCCTTCCCCCAGCAGAAGCTGCGCCGTGGTCAAAACGGCGGGCGAGCCGTCTTTTTTCGGCTCGTAGCAGGCAAAGCGGTCTTTGCGCAGCCAGCCGCGCGCCAGAGAAGTTTCGCGGTAATCGGTGTGGCGGCCGTTGCCGCCCATGTAGTAAAACCACAGCCTGTCTCCGGCGTCAACCGGCGTCGAGGCATAAATGCAGCCGCAATCGTACGCGCCCGTGGGGTAACTGCCCTCGCCGCGCCGGATAAACGGTTGGCCGGAGGCCACGGCGTCGAACTTGTCGGGTTCGGTGGCATAGAACAGTTCGCAATCCACCGTGTCAAATTCGGGAGCGTTTCGATCGCCCTCGTGGAACACGGCGGCAAGGCCGAAATACAGCCCCCGGGACATAAACACGGGCATGGCGTAAATTTGACGCTCGAAGCCATCGCCGCGCAACACTTCGCGCGGCTCCGACCAGTGCAAAAAGTCTTCGCTTTCGCAACTGGTTTCCACGCGCACGCCGTCGCGCCAGCAGCGGGTCATAACGCGGTAGAGGCCGCTCCCGGGGTCATAAAAGGGAAAATTGTGGCTGTCCGCGCGGGGATTGTGCTCCGGCCAGGGAATCATGTCTCCCCAATGCACGCCGTCGGCGGAGAAATTGACGGCCATATGGCTCTTGCCCTGGCCGGCAAAATCCACCTTCGTGACCATTTTGTAGCGCCGGGCCGGGTCGGGGTCATACAAATCGAGCATGACCCCGGTTCCATGGGCGACTGTTGACAGCAGGTTGTTGCGGCGGTTGCCTCCAAACTCCACCACGCCCAAATCCGGCTTTTCCCAGTGCACGCCGTCCGTGCTGCGCGCATAGGCCACGCCTACGCGCCGCCCGGGCGCCGGGCGGTAGTGCCGCTGGGCGCGCAGGGCCTTGGGCGTATGGGCCGAATCCTCGTCCGCCCAGAACAGCGTGTAATAGCAGTGATACAGTTTTTGCTGCGGGTCGTAGATTACGTTGGGATAGCCGTTGTCAAAACGCACCTCCCAGGGGCGGGGCGGCGTGGCGAAAAAGTCCTCGCCAAACAGCGCCCCATTGGCGGCGTCCTTTTGCACAGGGCAAACCGTCAGCCGCGCATCGCACATGCCCTGCGGCTGCAAAAGGCGCCTGTCCAGAAACAGATACGTGCCCACATGGGTCACCTCTTTTGTTTTATGCTATTGATCGTATAAATGGCAAGCCACCTGATGCGTACCGTTATGCGCCTTCAACTCCGGTTCTACGGTTTTGCATATCTCCATGCAATGCTTGCAACGCAGGTGGAACGCACAGCCGGACGGCTTGGAAATGGCGCTGGGCACTTCGCCGGCCAGCACCGTGCGGCGCGTGGTTTGATGAATGTCCGGCAGCGGCACTGCTGAAAACAGGGCCTTGGTATACGGATGCAACGCGTTTTTGTACGTCTCGTCCGCGTCCGCCAGTTCGACAATCTTGCCCAGGTACATCACGGCGATGCGGTCGCTCATGTACTGGACCACGGAAAGGTCGTGCGCAATGAAGATATACGTCAGATCCAATTCCTTCTGTATGTCCTTCATCAAGTTGAGCACCTGGGCCTGGATGGACACATCCAGCGCCGAAACCGGCTCGTCGCACACCAGCAGGTTGGGGCGTATGCACAACGCGCGGGCAATGCACAGGCGCTGCCGCTGGCCTCCGGAAAATTCGTGCGGAAAGCGCATCAAGTAATCCGGCTGAATGTTGACCAATTTGAGGGCGGCTTCTATCATGCCCTGGCGCTCCTCGGCGCTCTTGTAACCGTGCACCTTTAGCGGCTCGGAAAACGAGTCGTATACCCGCTTTACGGGGTTGAGCGCGGAATACGGGTCCTGGAACACCATCTGCACGCGCTTGCGGAACTGGAACAACTCCTGGCGGTCAAAGCGCATAATATCTTTGAACTCGCCGTCAAAGTTGTACAGCACCTCGCCCCCTGTGGGGTTCTCCAGGCGCATGAT
>CAJFUU010000157.1 GCA_904420265.1 uncultured Clostridia bacterium | reverse complement strand
GTCCGTTGAACAGGGTACTGTCCAGGTTCCATCGGGGCAATTTTTGCGTTTGCGGGCTTTGTCTGCGCTCTGACCGCCGTCTATGCCGACCTAAAGGGCAGGCCTGCGGCGCTCAGGCTCCCAAAAATGCCTCTTGCGCCGCGCCTCCCAAAAAAACGCGAAAGCGCTTCTAAACCATCGCGTCGTTTTCCGCGTTTCATTGCCACCATCGTTGTATCGCATTCGCCGTTTTTCCGCGAAAAAAGGATATTTGCCGCGCAGCCCGTAAACTCTTTGCATTCCCTCGTTTGAAACGGGGGATTTTGCCGCGCAAATCATGGCCGCTGCCAAGCCGGCGGTATACCGAAGCCCTGTAAGGGCATGATGCCGGCGACACGCATGCACCCAAAAACGCCTCATACGTCACGTCTCCCAAAACCACGAAAGCGTTTCTAAACCATCGCGTCGTTTTTCCGCGTTTCATTGCCGGCCCTGTTGTATCGCATCCGCCGTTTTCCCGCGAAAAAAGGATATTTGCCGCGCAGCCCGCAAACTCTTTGCATTCCCCCGTTTGAAACGGGGAATTTTGCCGCACAAATCATGGCCGCTGGCCATGCCGTGGTATGCCGAAGCCCTGTAAGGGCGTGACCGGCGGCGTTCAGGCATTCCGCATCGCCAGCTCATGCGCCAGCCCTGAAAGCAGCCGCCTGACTTCTTTGCGTTGGCTTTTGTCCATGCGCTTCTTTTGCTTGCCGGAAAAGGGTTTGACGGTTTTGTGTATAGCGATAAACGCTTTGACAACCCCGCTCCAAACGGGGAATTTTGTTGTACAAAAAACATCGCGCCCCTTGCCCGGGGCGCGGCCAAGCCGTCGAAAAAGAGGCCAAACGCTCTTTCGAGAAGATCTGCCTGACGGAGGACTTCCGTTTTTTGCGAAACAATCGACCCTTCCACCGTGGAAAGCGCTATTTTTTGGGGTACATCCCCGATAGCAACGAATTTTCACGGTTCACCTGCGCGGTCTTCTTTTTCGGAAGGTTCTTGACGGGCCGATCACGCTCCTTGCCGGAGTATGCGACATTGCCCGTCAAAAAAATATTGCGGGGCGACCCGCAATATTAAATCCGACGGCATGCGCGGCGAATTAGCAATCTTTTTTCCGGAGGCAAATGGATTTTGCCGGAAGGAGAATATCCGCTTCCGCAATTTGCAGCCGGAGTTTTCAAAGAAAACGCGTACAAATTGTGGTAGAAGTTGGCACAGGCGCAAAACCAGGGCGTTTTGCGCCTCGCCTTTGGCGAAACCGCCGGCAGCCTCCAGCAAAGATTTGCGGTATGGCGCCTGACGAGGGGCAAATCCTCCCGTCCACACAGGCTGCCGAACGGTTTCGACAGCCTGTGTCGCGCCCCTTGCCGGGGCAAAGCCCTGCCTTTGCGGCGATCAGTTGGTATCCGCGCACAGCGGGCCAGCCAGTCCTTCCAGGTAGAACAGCTTGCCAGGCATGGTGGGGATGAAGCTGGAGGTCACAGCCTTGTCCGGGCCGTAGCGCAGGGTCATCCACAGGCTCTGGCCCTGCCACTGCATGCCGCGGTCGAACACGCCGTCCGCGCCGCCGATGCAGTAGTCCGAAGCAAAAATGATGGCGGGGCCAATGGTGTTGGCAAAGCAGGGAATCAGCGGCCAGCTGGAGCGGAAGCTGGTAATGGCGTTCTGCTCAATGGTGAACGGATGCAGGCGCGCGCCCAGACGATAGGGCTGCTTTTTCCACTCTTCCACCGTGGCGAACTCATCGGCAAAGTGCGGCTCCCAGAAAGCGATATGGCACATACGGCCGATGCCGTACACCATAACCTGCTTGGCGCCCTTGGCGCGCAAGGCGGCCAGCTTTTCGGGATAGCGGGGCAGGTTTTCCTTGGTGGCGAAGTTGCGCTGCGCATCCGGCACGGTCAGCTCGCCCAGGGGGCCGTAGAACGCGCCCAACATGGCGTTGGTGAAGGCGGCGGGATCGTCCGCGGCAAGCGTATCGCCGTTTTCATCGGCCCACTCGTCCATATTGAAGCCATGCACATGCGAGCAGCTTACGCCCCATTCCTTCAGGAAATACACCGCCCAGCGGTACATGCCCATCGGGCCGACCGGCAGAATCAGAATCAGCTCGCGGCCCTCGTCGCGCGCCTGACGAATCTGCATGGCAATTTCGTGGCCCATCAGCACGTTAAAGCTCTCGACGCTGTCGCAGGAAACCGGCGTAAAGCCAGGGTTCCAGAACGCTTGCCGCTCCTCGATGCTCTCCGGCGGGTTGGAAACGCAGCGCGCGACGCGCTCCATATCCCAGCCCTTGGGGACGATCTCAGAAAAGTACGAATTCTTCAGCGTGGTTAACATGTTCATTTGGATATTTCCTCCTCTCGTTACGCGGGTCCCGCACCCGCAAACCTTGTTTGTTTCATTATTGCATGTTCCATTGCGCTTGTCAATCGCATTTGGCCCTTTTGCAGAAATTTTTTCAACTCACTGAACAAAAATCCGTCGCAACCGCCAGACGCGATTTAACAAAACCTTTTCATTTCAGCTATTGCATTTTGCGCTTCACTGTGCTAAGATACCACCATACCACGTTGCCACGCTAAAGCGCAACGTGAAAACAGTTTTCACACTTTAAAAAGGAGCGTTTGAACAATGAAAAAGATTCTCTGCATGCTGCTGGCGGTTATGATGGTTCTGGCGACGGCCTCCTTCGCCTTCGCGGAAGAAGAAAGCGACGCCGAATACATACTCGGCAACGGCGTTCTCAACATCGGCATCACCCTCTTTGCCCCCATCAATTATGAAGACCCCGAGACGGGCGAACTGATCGGCTTTGACACCGAACTTGCCAAAGCGGTGTGCGAGGATCTCGGCATCGAGGCCAACTTCATCGTCATCAGCTGGGACGCCAAGGAGATCGAGCTGAACTCCAAGAACATCGACTGCATCTG
>CAJFUU010000156.1 GCA_904420265.1 uncultured Clostridia bacterium | reverse complement strand
GCGCCGCAGGCAGAACCGCAGGCGGCGGGCTTTTCCTCCGGCTTGTCGCCGGCGCCGCAGGCAGAACCGCAGGCGACGGGCTTTTCATTCCAACCAGCTAAGTTTGAAAGCGCCATTTTTCATTACCTCCATTTCGTTTTTGGAACATTGCTCGTTCCTTGATTTTATTGTAACGGGTGACGGCGAAGAAAAAAAGTACGCACAAATCTATTACTCAGTCACCTTTTTGTGACCCGCCACGTCCTCTTGCACAAATCGGAACGTTATATTATAATTGAGTGTAACATTCAAATTGTAACTTATGGAAAGGGGCGATCCGAATGCTGACAAAAGAGGAATTGCCGGACTGTCCTGTGGCGACAACAGTACAGTTAATTGGCGGGAAATGGAAATTGTTGATTTTGCGCAATCTTCTTCAGCGCCCGTGGCGGTTCAACGAATTGAAAAAGTCTTTGGAGGGGATCAGCCAAAAGGTCCTGACCGACAGTTTGCGCTCCATGGAAGCCGACGGAATTATATCGCGTACTGTTTTCCCGGAAGTGCCGCCGCGCGTGGAGTACGCTTTAACAGCGTTGGGACAATCCATGCGCCCTATCATCAAAGCGATGGAAGACTGGGGGATAAGTTACAAACAGCGCTTGTAAGGCAAAAAGGCGGATATGGTTCCTGCCGGGAAACCGTATCTGCCTTTATGTTGCGGAATAGCGGACTGCTGTCTTTATGGCACATGCGCATTGCGCCTGGGGTTCATGCGGCAACGCCGTATATCTTCGCCCGCGCCGGTCGCGCGCTTCTTTTTCCAAATATGAGCCGCGAATATGCGTTTACGGCTCAGAACGCTGGCAAAGCCTGCAAACGCAAGATTGCCCTGATAAGACTGGAACCAGAGGCAGTTTGCAGCTTCCGGCGGCGCATTCGCCAAGCGGCGAAGTTTTCCCGCCAGCCAGATTTGCGGCCTGCGGTCGCTTGCATCCATGTAAGGTTTTCTTGTCTTGCGGACGTTCCCATCGCTCTGGCAGCCTGCCCAAACGCCTTCCAGGAAGAAAGCGTTCGCAGAGTTTTTACGGCCGCAGCCGCAAGAAAGCGCTGAAAGCCCGTCATTATCGGGGTAAGCGCTTCAAAAACGGCGTTTCCCGTGGCGGACGGGCCGATTATTTCACAAGAAACCGAAGCCCTTCGCCGGGCAACGCTTCTCAAAAAGCCGCTTTGCCACTTTTTCGGCAGCCTGCGCCGCGAAAAGGGTGCGTCGCATTATAAATCTTCCAGAATCTGTTCTTCTGCGCAAATATTGCTTTCAAGGGTATTTTGAATTGTATCTTCATACTCTCTGGCAAAGAGCCGGTGATTGCATGGCCGCACATGATTTCATACCGGCCGATTCCGATATCCAAAATCCGCGCTTCACAGGCGGGCGTTTCAAACTGCAGGTAGAAATTCCTTGCGCCAAGCGCCATTTGCAAACCATCCCGGATGATTGACGGCAAATACTCCCATCCGAACGGAAATATGGCTGGCGCTCCATGCTTTGTTCTCAGTGTTTTGCCGATGGCTATGGAATCTTCGCAAGCGCTGTTTCGCCATTCATGGCGGGCTGCAATATGCTTTCGAACTATAATTCCGCGGCGTTTGCAGCCCCGCTTTCCGGTTGTTTGCATGGAGATTGTTTTGTGCGCTTGGCGAATAAGGGCAAGGCCGGTTAGGCAGAAAGGTTTCCCAAAAGGATTGGCGACGGGCATATTGCCCGCCGCCGGAAAGAGGGAAAAGAAGAGGTACATCTATATCAATCGGAAACCACCGTTCCGTCCGCCAGGGTGATGGTGAAGCCGTTGAAGATAATTTCACCATTGTTTTCCAGGGTGGAAACGGTGCAATCCCCGGTCAGCGACCAGGTGCAGCCCTCGCCTATGACTACGTTTGCATTTCCGTCCACCGCCGCGCCGCCCTGCGCGTTTTCGACGATGTTGATGGTTCCGTTAAATGTCGAGCCGCCGGAGAGGTTGAAGTCCAGTGTGGAGATGCTGTCGACCACCACGTCGCCCGTCAACACCTGCGAAACGGCGTTGAAGGCGGCCTGCGCGCCGTTTTGTCCGGCCGCGCCCCAGCCGCGTTCGGAGGAATTGCCCTCCACACGCAAAAGCGCGCCGTCGGCCGAATTGGTCAGGTTTACGCCCGTGAGGGTGATCTCCGCCTCGGTGTTGGTGATGTAAAACATATCGCCCGCGTTCGCCGTCAGGCTGCCGCCGGTCATGGCAAAGGAGGAAAGGCCCGCTTCCGCATCGCCGGAAGTGCTTTGGTAGAGCATGACGTTGTGGATGTTCTCGCTGCTGTCGCCCCCGTAGGTGCCGGTCATGTTGCCGGAAACGGCGCAGTCGGTCAATTCCACGCTGTTGCGCCCTTCGACGACCACGGCCTCGGAATTTGTGGCCGTGAGCGTGGCGCCGGTTACGGAAATTTCCGCCGTGGAGTAAATGGCCGGCGAGCCGGTGCCGTTTGTGGTATACGTCCCGCCGTTCACCTCCACGGTCCCGCCGCCGCGATCGGAGCGGATGGCGGCCGAGGAGTTGCCCGAGGTTTCCACCGTGCAGTTTTCGGCATAAGTGGCGCCCCCGCCGGTGGTCTGCAGGCCGCCGGAGTTGTCGTTCAAGGTTGTGATGGTACTGTTGCGGATGGTCACGGAGGTGCCCGCGCCGTAGCTGAACACGCCGTTGCCGTTCTGGGCGCTGGTGCTGACGGTAATGTTATCCAGCGTTACCTGCGCGCCGTTCAGGGCCAACAGGCCGGCGTTTGCGCCGTAGAAATCGCCGTTTTCCGTGCTGGAAGAAGCGCCGCCGCTTTTGTCAATAATTATGTTGGAAAGTTCCACCGTGGCCCCGTCGATGCGCAGGGCGTTTTCATCATCGCCCGTAGAGGTATAGGTACCGCTGGTATAAGCGCCGTCCTCGTCGATGGTGGCGGCGGCCGAGCCGTTGTCCGCTTCCGCGCCGCCGTCAAAACCGCCGGGGCCGCCCATGCCGCCCTCGCCGAGATAGAGCACAGTGACGGAAGCTATGGTTTCGTTTTCGCCGAAGACCACGCGCAGTATGGAGTCCACGGAGATGTCGCTCAGCGAGCCGTCGCTGGTTCCGTCCGCGCTCTCCACGGCAATGGCCGTGGCGTCCGTTACGGTGAAGGTCAGCGTTTCCTCGCCGGCTATGAAGCCGGGAATGGCGCTGAAGTTCTGGCCGGGCATGTCAGGCATGTTGCCATCCGGCGTCTGTCCGCTGGGCGCGTTGGGGGCGTTGCCGTCCGCCGGAGCCGTATCTCTGGGGGTTGCGTCGCCCGGGGCCTGCCCACCCGACGTTTCCGGAGGCTGTCCGTCTGCCGGGGCTTGCGGGGGTTGTCCATCGCCGGCAGGGGCGGAAGCAAGCAATTCGCCGAGCTGGATGGTAATTTGCGCGCCGTCCACTTCCGTCACCTGGCCGACGACGCTGTTGCCCGCCACGGTCTGATTCTCCTCTTCCGCGCCGCCCACCGCGCAGGAAAGGGCCAGCAGAACGGCGAGCAGGATTGCCGCGAATTTGCGCATGTGCATTCTCTGTGCCTCCTTCTTTGATTCTGGCAATATTTTAGCAAACGCTTTTGAACCGGTTGTGAACAGAAAAAGAACATACAGAGGCGTGCCGGGGGAAATTTCGGGGCAAAAGGGAACTTCCGCCTTCCGGCCGTCTGACCTTCAGCCCCGTCCCGGCGCGCGGATGGGCGAGCCCACTTGCGGCTTCCCCGCATGGCAAGCACAGGTAACCCCGCCGAACGTCAATATGATGGCGATGAAATTATATGCCGCGGTTTCATACATATTATGCGGAATGCGAAGCGCTTATTGGACTTGCGGAAAACCGCACAGGTATAGGTGGAAAGGGGTGGGGCGCCGTGCCGCGGGAAGCAGTCCAGCCCGGATGCGTTTCTTGCATGGTATGGAGCGGTTGCAACGGAAGCGCGCACATATTCTGTCCATTCCGCATCCGCCATTTCCACAAAACAGCAGGGAGACGATAGGGAGTGTCATTGATACAAAAATATGTAATTCCCTATTGACAATAAATATTTTATGATATACAATAATATTGGAATGGGAGAGGAACCAAACCCGGAGGGGTGGGCGGCTTTCGAGCCGCCATTTTTTTGCGTGGAAGCGGGCGAAAGCCCCTTGCTCTATGCGGGGAGATCGGCGCGCGCATCCTGGCTGCTGTGCGCAGCCGCCTTCTCGCCTGCGGGGAGGGGCGTCAGCGGCAGAATATCGTAAATGGGACGAGCTCTTCTCCATGTGGGGAAGGTATGCCCGCTTCTCCCGCCGCAGCGTCCAAGCGCTCTTCGCCCCTGCGGGGAGGGGAAAGAAATCCGGGAGTCCGCAAAGCCCATAGCCATAAGAATTGCCCTTGCACAAGGAATCGTGAAACAACGGTCCGGCGTAGGCCGCGGCCGCTTGTGAGGAAAGAAGCATTGCTTCGCGCTTTGCCGGTGCGGGCCCGCTCAACCAGTTGCCCATGGCGACCGTTTTTATGCGCCTGTTGGCCGGACGGCTTATAGAAAGCCCCGAACCACCCCGGAGGCTTGGTAGACGGGGAGCATTTCCCCCGCCCAGCTTATCAAAACCTTCCAAGAAGGAAGGTTGCGCAGAGTTTCTGTGGTCGCAGATGCAGCATTATTGGGGATATGGCCTTGAAAACGACGCTTCCCATGGCAATAGGTCGACAATTTCGCAAAGAACGGAAGCCCTTCCGTCAGGCGCGCTTCTCAAAAAAGCTGGCAGTTCAAATTTCCAATTTGAGGCGTGGGTTTCGCCTTTGGTGAAACCGCAGAATCCTGCGGATTCTGCACTTCCGGCTACCCTCTCCAATTTTTGCCCGCGCCGCTGCTTGCCCGCGCCGATGGGCGATACAAGCAAAAATTGCAGGGAAACGATTTTTGCTCTGGGAAAGAAGATTTCCCAGCGCAAAATCCCCGCCCTGACGCAAGCGAGGCGATTTTGCGGTTTCTTCAAATCGTCAAAACCGGCTGGCTTTAGCCGGCTTGAAAACCTTCAGGTTTTCAACCTGCCGCCGGGTACGATAAAAGTGCGAAAGGGCTTCAGCTCTCTCTTGTTCTCCGGGGCTTTTTGGACAGTTTGAGACGGCAAAGCCCGCAAACGCGAAAATTGCCCGGATAAGAAGGTGGACAGTACCCCAAGCAACGGACAAAGGAAAAAAGTGGCCTCCTGTCG
>CAJFUU010000155.1 GCA_904420265.1 uncultured Clostridia bacterium | reverse complement strand
CTACAACGCCATCGAGGACGTCGAAAAGGCCATGAAGGGCATGCTCGCGCCCAAGTTCCGCGAAGTGGTGCTCGGTTCCGCGCAGGTACGCCAGGTCTTCAAGGTCACCGGCGCGGGCACGGTCGCCGGCTGCTACGTCACCGACGGCAAGGTAGTGCGCAATGCGCAGGCCAGGCTTCTGCGCGACAGCGTGGTTATCCACGAAGGCAAGGTGGATTCCCTCAAGCGCTTCAAGGACGACGCGCGCGAAGTGGCCGCGGGTTATGAGTGCGGCATGGGCTTTGAAAGCTATAACGACATCAAGGAAGGCGACGTTATCGAGTGCTTCCAGATGGAGGAAATCGAGCAATAACGCGCCGGCATATGGCGGGCGGGGCCATTGCTCCCCCGCCAGGCGTTTCGTTTGCGTCCGCAGCGGTTCCGGAGAATGGAAAGCCGCGCGCGGCTGTTTTGAACTGGCGCGTCTTGCGGCGCAGGTCGGCGTTTGCAAGCAACCTGCCCGCGGGGAAACGCCATGGCGGCAATTTTGCCGGTTTGCCAAACCGTCAAAACCTGTCTGCCCGGAAACTTTGCGTTGGCGAATTTGTCCGAAAGGGGTCGGCTTTGGCCGTTTAAAACCGGCAAAACGACCTGACGGCTTGAACGGTCTTTGCGGGTTCTCCATCTTCGCTCGTCCTTTTGCAGGATTCTTGCAGCGAAGCGGACTTTAAGGCGGAAACCCTTCAGCTTTTGGACAGTAAGAGCGTTTTGGCCTGTTTGACCGCCGTGAACCGCTCCTGCAGATCCTTTAAAGGGGATTTTTGAGGAACGCGCGCCCGAAGCCCTTCGAGCGTTCGGGCAAAGAAACGGCTTTCGCCGCCGTGGTTGTGCAGGGAGCGCTTTGGCTCTGGCGAAAATCTTTTGGGAAGCGTGCGAGGCCGGTTCGCTCCCCCGCGTTTTGGACAGAATTTTTCTGGCGGGCGTTCCTCGTGGACGCCCGATTTTCAGCGGCATTGGCCGCAACAGGAGGTAGCTATGGCGAATTTTGACCGCATCGACCGCATCAGCGCCGAAGTCGCCCGCGAGTTGGATCGCATTTTGCGCGACGAGGTACACGACCCGCGTCTGGGCGGTACCTGGTCAATTTTGCGCGCCGAGGTGACGCGCGATTTGCGCTATTGCAAGGTGCGCATAAGCGTATTGGAGCCGGAAAAGCGCAAGGATGTGATGGCCGCGCTCAAGTCCGCCGCGGGCTTCATTCGCCGCGAGTTGGGCCGTGGCGTGGAACTGCGCTATGTGCCGGAACTGATTTTTGAAATGGACACCAACATCGAATACGCCGCCCATATTAGCGAGATACTCAAGCGAGAGGAAGAGGAACTTGGACGTCACGATTCGTGAACTGGCCGACTGGCTGAAGGGTTTTGACGACATCGCCGTGTTTGGGCATCGCGCCCCGGACGGGGACGCCTGCGGCTCCTGCGTGGCGGTGGTATTGGCCCTGCGCGCGCTGGGCAAACGCGCCTTGGCATGTCTTCCGGAAGGCATGCCGGAGTTTCTGCGTTTTCTGCCGGGACAGGATTGCGTGGTGAGCGACGGAAATTTGCCTTTTGCGCCGCGCTGCGCCCTGGCTGTGGACGTAAGCGCCCCGGACATGCTCGGCAGCAACCGCGCCCTGTTTGAAAATTGCCCGCAGCGCGCCGTGCTCGACCATCACGAAAGCAATCCCCACTTTGGCATGCTCAACCACGTGGAGCCGGGTCGCGCCGCCGCCGGGGAAATGGCGCTTCTGCTGATTGAGGAATTGGGCGTGCCGCTGTCCAAAGACATGGCCGCCTGCCTGTTTGCGGCGATCTCCTCGGACAGCGGCAACTTCAACTATTCCAACACCACGGCGGAGACGTTTGAAACCGCCGCCGCCTGCGTGCGCGCCGGCGCGGATGTGGACGGGATCACCGGCCGCATCTACCGCACGCGCACCGAGGCGCGCACCCGCCTGTTGGGGCTGGCGCTGGCCGGCCTGGAGCGGGACGGCAAACTGGCCTGGACATGCGTCACCAACGAGATGTTCCGCCGCGCCGGGGCGCTGCGTTGCGATACCGAGCGCATCGTCAATTATTTAATCGAAATCGAGGGCGTGGAAATCGCCGCGCTGGCCATCGAGCAGGAAGACGGCGGTTCGGCCAAGTTCTCTCTGCGCTCGGTCGCGCCCTACAACGTGGCGCGCGATGTGGCGCTGCCCCTGGGCGGCGGCGGGCACGAGCGCGCCGCCGGCATCACCATTCAGCGTCCGCTCAGGGAAGCGCTGGACATGGTGCTTGCGCGCGTGCGTGAAATCGTATGATGGACGGCTTTCTGGTTTTAAACAAACCGCTGGGCAAAACTTCCAGCGATTGCGTGGTTTTTGTGCGCAAACGCCTGCCGCGTGGCACGGCCATTGGCCACGGCGGTACGCTCGACCCGATGGCCTCGGGCGTATTGCCCGTATGCGTGGGCGCGGCGACGCGGCTTTTTGACTATATTATCGACAAACAAAAGACCTACGTGGCCGAATTGCACCTGGGCGTGGTCACCGATACGCAGGACGCCACCGGCGCGGTGCTTTCCGAGGCGGACGTGGATGTTCCCGAAGAAGCCGTGCGTGCCGTGCTGCCCCGCTTCGTGGGCGATATTTTGCAAACCCCGCCCATGTATTCGGCGATCAAACGCGGCGGCAAACGGCTGTACGAACTGGCCCGGCGCGGCGAAAGCGTGGAAATCGCTCCCCGGCCCTGCCATGTGGACGATGTGCGCCTGACCGCCAGATTGGGCAAAAACCGCTATCAATTGGAAATCGACTGTGGCAAGGGCGTGTATATCCGCACCCTCTGCAACGATATTGGCGCGGCGCTGGGTTGCGGCGGGCATATAGCCGCGCTCACGCGCACGCGCGCGGGTGTGTTTGCGCTTGAAAACGCCCTGACGTTGGAAGACGTGGAAGCGCTGGGAACAGAGGACCTGGAAAAGCGCCTTTTGCCGATGGACGCGGCCATTGCCCATCTGCCCGCCGTACACGCGGCCGCATGTCACCGCGCCGCCGCGCGCAACGGCATGCCCCTGCGCGCCCAGTGGCTGGACGCCCCTGCGCCGGATGCGGCGGCGGTGCGCGTCTATGTAGGCGAGGAATTTGCCGGCGTGGGCGCGCCGCAGGCGGACGGATCGGTGCGCTTTCGCGCCATGCTGCTGCGGGCAAACTGACAAATATTCCTCCTCTGTTCCGTGGCATAAATTTCCAGGGAACGCCCCAAAACGCCGCGCCCTTCGAGACAGCGCCTTGCACAGACTTCAGGCAACGGGATATCCCCGCCGCTTAAGGCGCATCGCGGGCGGCGGCAAAGGACGGGGATGCGGCGCCTCCGCGCAAGGGGTAGACGTTCGCACCCGTGCGAAATGCCGACTCCATTGCGCCGCAGCGCTTTCGCGCAGGACGAACGCCCGCACCCATGTGAGATGTCGGTGCCATTGCCCTGCAGCGCCTCCGCGTAGGAGTGGACGCTCGCACCCATGCGAGATACCGGTACCATTGCCCCGCTGCGTCTCCGCGCAGGACGGACGCTCGCACCCATGTGAGATGCCGGTACCGTTGCGCCGCTGCGCTTTCGCGCAGGACGGACGCTCGCACCCATGCGAAATGACCGTACCGCTGCCCCACAGCGCTTCCGCGCAGGGGCGGACACTCGCACCCATGCGGGATGCCAGTACCATTGCGCCGCTGCGCCTCCGCGCAAGGGTGGACGTTCGCACCCATGCGGGATGCCGGTACCATTGCGCCGCTGCGTCTCCGCGCAAGACGGACGCTCGCACCCATGCGAGACCGGTACCATTGCCCCGCAGCGATTCTGCGCAAGGGTGAACGCTCGCACCCATGCGAAATGCCTGTACCGCTGCCCCGCAGCGATTCTGCGCAAGGGTAAACGCCCGCACCCATGCGAGACCGGTACCATTGCCCCGCAGCGCTTTCGCGCAGGACGGACGCTCGCACCCATGCGAGACCGGTACCATTGCCCCGCTGCGTCTCCGCGCAGGACGGACGCTCGCACCCATGTGAGATGCCGGTACCACTGCGCCGCTGCGCCTCCGCGCAGGGACGGACAGCGGCGGACGCCATTCCTTCCAGCCAGACGCGCGAGGCCACGCGGCGGGTTGAGGCAATGCTTTCCATCCCCGCGTCCGCCTTGGCGCGTCCCCGTTTCGCCGTGCTTTGCGCGCGCCCACGGGCGCGCCGAAACCGTCCTGGCGCGAACGGTGCGGCGGCATGAAGCCTGTATTGCAATCCCCCAGATCAACGAAAGGAGGCCGCGCGGCCTTGCAAATTCTGCGCAGCGAACGGGAATACACGGGAAAAGCCTCGGTGTTGGCGCTGGGCACGTTTGACGGCGTGCACATCGGCCACGCGGCGTTGATCCGCCGCGCGCACGACATCGCCGCAGATATGGGCGCGGACTGCGTCGTGTGCACGTTCGACCGCCATCCGCTCGCGGTATTGCACCCGGAGCGCGCCCCTGCGCAGCTCACCACGCTTGCGGAAAAGTGCGCAAAGTTCGCCTTCCTGGGCGCGGACTACACCCTGGTGCGCCACTTCACGCTGGAGTTGGCCTCTCAAAGCGCCGAGGCGTATCTAACCCAACTGGTGCAAAGCATGCGCGCCGTGGCCGTAGTGGTCGGAGAAAACCATCGCTTCGGCTTCCATGGCCAGGGTGACGCCCGCCTGATCGGCGAAATGAGCGCGAAGATGGACTTTGCCGCCGTCATCGTGCCCCCGGTATACGACCAGGGCGAACTGGTTTCCTCCACGCTGATTCGCCGCCTGTTGGCCTCGGGCGAACGGGCGCGCGCCGAGCGGCTGCTGGATATCGAAAGCGCGGCGCATGCTCTTTGAAGACAGTTGAAGAACCGTTCACGGCTTTGCCTGGCCGGAGCGGAAGCCTGGCGGCGCTTTTGCGCGGCCTTTTTCAATCGCAAGCCGAATCGGAGCTAAAAGGATATGGAAATACAGACGGAGAGATTGTGCATCCGTACATTGCGTCCGGACGATTGGCCGGCGCTGAAGGCTGTTTTTGCGGATTTCCGGCGGTCGCCCTATTCCGTTTATGACGCGCCCCTTCCGGCCGAGGACGGCGCAGTGCAAGCGCTGACGGAGCGCTTTGCGGCCTCGCGGCTGTTTTTTGCCGTCTTTTTGAAGCATTCTCCCGCCATGATCGGCTATGTTGGCTTTCACGACGATCGCGGAAATTACGATCTGGGATACTGCTTTCTTTCGTCCTGTCAGGGCAGGGGATATGCGCTGGAAGCCTGCGAGGCCCTGCTGGACGCCCTTTTGCCGGCTTTGCGGGGTAAAGCGCTTTACAGCGGGCACCGCGCTCAAAAACGCCCCCTCCTGCAGGCTGCTGAAGAGGTTGGGATTTACCCTGTGGAAAACCGAAGCCCTTTCCTTCCATAAGGACGGCTGCGGAAAGGATATTGTTTTTACAAGCGGCGTTTTTGTAAAATGCTGCGGCGAATGGCATGGAGAGGAACACTGCCCATGAAAACGCCGGGCCTGCTTTGCGGCATGCGTTGGGAAAGCACCGCGACCTATTATCAAATCATCAACGAAACAGTAAAGCGGGAACTGGGCGGGCTGCATTCCGCAAAGATACTGCTCTATAGCGCGGATTTTTCGCAGATCGAGGAATATCAGGCTCGGGGCAAATGGGAAAAGAGCGCCGAGGTACTCAGCGCGGCCGCGCTGAATCTGGAAACGGCGGGCGCGGATTTTATCGTAATCTGCACCAACACCATGCACAAGGTGGCCCCGCAATATTGAAACAAGAATCTCCATTCCGATTATCCATATCGCCGGCGTCACGGCGGAGGCCCTGCTTGCCGCCGGCATTCAAACGGCGGCCCTCTTGGGAACAAAATACACCATGACGCAGGATTTTTACAAAAACAGGCTGGCTGCGCGGGGCCTCAAAATTTTGGTTCCCGACGCTGGCGGCATCGAAACTGTGAACAGCGTTATTTACGACGAGTTGTGCCGCGGCGTTATTTCTTCCGTTTCCCGAAAAGCCTATGTGGATATCATCCGCTCCCTGCGGTCAAACGGGGCCAAAGGCGTCATCCTGGGCTGTATGGAAATCGGCCTGCTGATCCATCCGGAGGATTCTCCGCTGCCCGTATTTGACGCCACCGCGATCCATGCGACCCGGGCGGCATTGGCGGCGCTTTGCTGATCCGCTCCTCCGCCGGTCCTTTCTGTTCCCATCGCGCGCCGCTTCTGGCAGGGACGCTCTGTTTTGCCGCACCAAAAACGCCTCCGGTCATAGTATGCAGCGTGGGCGGTCGCCCGCATTCTATCCAAGGAGGAATGAACCATGTCTTTCTACAGCTATAAGAACGCAAACGCCGAGGCAAGCCCGGGCACGGTGAACGGCAACGTGCTCAACGGGCTGAACAAGCGCGTGTGCATTCAGGTCAAGAACGTCTACGATTCGTGCCTGTGCCAGGAACAGCTTGACGATGAGAAAATCGTCATCTCCAACATCGTGCCCGTATTGCCGGGCGACTGCCGCGGCAACTGTTCAGCAAACTGCAATTGCACCTGCGACGGCAACGAATGCACCTGTTCCTGCAACGCCTGCGGCGCGCCCATCAGCCACGAACAGGCCGTGGAAAACGCCGAAAACAGCCCCTGCCCCCTGCCCACGCCCTGCGGCACCTGGACGTTTGAAAGCTGCCGCTCCTCTACCACCAAGGGCCGCATCACCAACCTGTGCGTGGAGCGCCTGTGCG
>CAJFUU010000154.1 GCA_904420265.1 uncultured Clostridia bacterium | reverse complement strand
TTTACAGGCAGAGAAATTTTTGGCGCTTCATCGCTGAAAGGCCGCCAACGCTCCGACTTCAATTTCCAGCGCCACAGTTTGAAAAAATCATGGAGTATACCGGGGTACAATGTGAGACGACAGGATAAGCCTGTAAACGATTTGAAATTCAACCGCGCATGGATACGCCATGGCCGATGAAATACACACATTCATTGGCCGTTAAGGAAGACCATTCCGTGAAATCATCTGCATAACAGGCTGTTGCGGAGCGCACGTCGCCGCCGGTGCGCAGAAGAATCACGTTATCAAAGGCGCTCAGAGACATATCCCGCCACACAGCGCGTATATCATTTGCAACGCCATTTGCAACGCCAGGCGCGCCGTAGAAGCCGGAAGGCGGCGGAACACACTCACAAACGGCCCCGCCAGCGGCAGGATTACGTGCAGGCAGAAGGCCTGTGATTGCGCATCCAACCTGTTCATCAGAAGTTCCGATCATGTTTTACTTTTGCCCATATAGCCGCAAACAGCCACAAAAATTTTTCATACATGTTCTGGATATTGTTATGTACCCATCAGGAACGCAGAACAAGGAACAGATGACTTTCATCGTCAAATTTCAGCGCAACATGTAACATGTATCTTGCCCCCCCAAAGGTAGTGCACTTGTCACCGCGCCGATTATGCCGTACTTTTCGCGCTCTCAAAGCGCCAGGAAGAGGCTGCCAGAAACTGAAGCACTGCTATATGGCGAACTTTTTCTCACCGCTCCGGACGGTATTTTGAACGCGGCGAGCAGCAAACGCGCTGTCCTTATCTTCTCCATCGAAAGAGACAGGCGTTTTTCCCAAAGCGCGCAACGCTTTTGCCGCGCCGATATGTCGCCGTCTGCAGGCGTCTCCCCCATGCGCTTTCACAGTCGGTTCGCACACTTCCGTCCAATAAAAGGCGCTTCCAGTAAATAAAAACGCCTGCAAAACGGCAAAACCAGCTGCGCGAAGCGGATCCGCTCCGCAGTCTGCAAAAACCAAACGTGGCTGTTGAAAGGCCCTGATAACCTCTCGCCAAGGCTCCAAATTCCGCCTAAAATGGAAAGGAAACCGGTTGGCAAGCAGCCACTGGAGCCGCAGCCAGAAAGCGGCGGCTACAATATCGCCGCTTGTGACGCGTCTTCCCTCTGCCTATCTTTCCAAGACCGCGTGTTGGCGGATTTCTCCCCGCGCCAAAGCGTCGCAGCGATTGTTGCCGGGGTTGTCGGCATGGCCGCGGACTTTAACCCATTCAACCGCGTGCGTGCCGCTCAATTCCAGAAGTTCCTGCCATAAATCCTGATTTTCCACCGGTTTTTTGGCAGCCGTCACCCAGTTGCGCTTCTGCCAGTTTTGCAGCCACTTTTTTTCAAACGCGTTGACCAGATATGTACTGTCGGAATACAACCTCACCGCGCACGGCTCCTTGAGCGCGCGCAGGCCGCGAATGGCCGCCATCAATTCCATACGGTTGTTGGTGGTATGCGCCTCATAGCCCGAGAGTTCGGCGCACTTGTCTTTATAAATGAGAATTGCAGCCCAACCGCCCGGCCCGGGATTGCCGGAACAGGCGCCGTCCGTATAGATTTCCACTTGTTTCAATTTTCACCCTCCGCCTGCGCAAAAGCCACGGCAATGGCTCGCGCGTTTTCGAGTTGCGCCGCGAAATAGCCTTCAGCGCCCTGATCTTCGCGCAAAGTGGAAAGCACGTCCACGCGCGCGACGGCATATCCCGCCTCTTCAAGCGTTTCCACCAGCGATGCGGGCGCCTGTTTTTCGATCAATACTACGCGCGCATCCATTTCCGCGAGTTGTTCAAGGCAGCCTTCCACTTCATTTTCGTAGAGTTGTTGCCCGCTTTCGCGGTCGTATTGGCCGGCAATTTCAAACCCCAGGTCTTCCGCGAGGTAAACCAACGTCTCGTTCATCAAAATGGCGCGCTGCCCGGCGGCGCCGGCGGCGATGGAGCGCATTTCCACGCCCAGTTCATCCAGACGGGCGTCCGCCGCCTCCATATTGGCGCGAATTTGCTCTGCATACTGGGGATAAAGTTCGATCAGCGCCACTGCCGCGCTTTCAAGAATGTATTTTGCGCCGGCGACAGACAGGTAAAGGTGTGGATTTGCGCCCTCCAAGTGACTGGATTCTTCGTCGCTTACGGATGCGTCGTCCTGGTTGTAAAGTTCATAATTGTAGTTGGCAAACACAACGACGGGGCCGTTATCGCCCAGGGATTGGAGCGTGCTTTCAAAACTTTCCAGCCCACGTCCGCCGGAAACGACGACATCCGCCTGCAAGAGCATGTACAAATCCCACTCCGAAAGCGCGTAATCGCGCAGGCAGCCGTCCTGCGGCTGCACCAGGCAATGCGTTTCCAAAGCCTCAATATCTTCTGTGACCAGCGACGTAAGCGCATAGATGGGATAAAACGTGGCGTAAATCTGCCACGTCCTTTGCGTTTCCGCGCTTTCCACCAGCGGCGCACAGGCGCTCAACATGATGGCCAGCGCCGCCAGCAACAGAAAAAACAGACCGAGTCTGCGCATTCCATCCTCCACAATTTATAAAAATAACGCCGGCCGCGCCCATGCGACCGGCACTTTGTCATTATACCACATTCCCCCAAAGACCGCAAGCGTGCTCAAAGGGCATAAGTTTTCTCTGCCGCGCAAGAACAGGCGAAACGTTTAAGGCAGGATGCGGGGCGCGCGAACCGCCCGTACTCGCAAGGTTCCTTGAATCCTTCGCGGCCGCTCTTGTAACTGCGCGAAGCTGCAGTATTTATCAATCCATCATCATTCCCAGAGGCGGACAATGTCTACATTTTGAAAATAATGGCGCACAATTTCCTCTGCCTCCGCGCCGTCTTCGGCCATGCCGTAAGCGCCCCACTGGGACAGGCCCACGCCGTGGCCAAAACCGCGCCCCTCCATCGTCACCGTGCCGTTTTCTACCTCAACGCTGTCCAACAGGGTGCTTTTCATTGCGTTTGCGCCCAATTGCAGGCGCAACGAGGGCGCGCTGACCGCCTCGCCGTTGACCAACAGCGTCTTTGCGCGGCCAGATTCACCTGTTTCGCCAATCTCCACGCTCTGCGGAAGACCTGTGGAAAGACCTGCGTCGGCACAGGCCTTTTGGAAGGCCTCGCCGTCGAAGGCAGCGGTCCAGTGTTTGACATTGTCCGGCGCGTCTTCAGAATCGGGCGAATCCGTTACCGACAGATAAGCCGGGTCCTCTTCCTTATATTCCAACGCTACGCTGGGAAGTTCGGTTTTGCCCCCGGCGTGCGCGTGGAACCAGGCCTGCGGCAGTTCGCCTTCATAGCTCATCACCATTCCGCGCGTCTCCTCCACGGCCTTGCGCACGTTTTCGTTGATATTCACTTCGCTGTAGGCCTGGGCCTCGCTTACGTCCGTGGAAATATCCGCGCCTTCGTATTGCGAGTCCTTTGTCTCCACAAACTTAAGGACGAAGGTTCTGGCCAGAATTGCCTGCGCTTTGAGCGCCTCCTCCGGCCAATCGTTGCGCATCTCGCCGGCGAGTACGCCGGTGACATAGGTTTCCAAATCCATTTCGGCGATGGACTCGCTCTCCACATCATATACCTTGAGAATGGGTACGCCTTCGTCGTTTGTGCGCAGATCCTGCGGCACTTCGGGTTTGACGACGTCGGTCTGAATGGGCTGCTGTTCCACATCCGCGCGCATGCAGGCGGTCAGCAATAGCGCTGTCAGAAGCAATAGCGCGAGGAAAAAGCATCGTTTGCGCATAAAATCGACCTCCGCGCCTAGTGTGCGCGCCAAATGTGCGATTTATACCGGCGATATGTCCCGCGCATCCGAGGCCCGGGAAGCATTCGTTCGAACCGGCAAAAACCGTTTGCACCTTTGGAGCGGCGCCATGGATATGCGGTTTTCAAAAGCGCGGAAGAGTTTGGCGGCGCGGCTATTTTCCAATAAATTTCTCAAGGCGCTTGCCAAAATTTGCGATGCGTTTCCCTGCGGCGCAAAACCCGCCCGTCGTCCGGACACGGGCTTCGCGTTTTCCACATTTTGCGCTATTGCCTGGCAAATAGCCCCAGAGCGGCAATGGCGTCGAGCACCGTGTCGGCGGGGTGAACCTGAACGCCCTCCGGCACGCGTATGCCGCGCAAATTGCCCTTGGGAAGGACGACGTTTTGAAAGCCCAGGCGCAGGCATTCGTTGAGCCGGCGCTCGGCCTGCGGCACGGCGCGCACTTCGCCCGCCAGGCCAACCTCCCCCATCACCGCAAACGCGCCGTCTATGGGCTTTGCGCGCAGCGAGGAAACCACTGCCGCGCACAGGGCCAAATCCGCCGCCGGTTCGGTCAGGGTCATGCCGCCGGCAATATTGATGTATACGTCCTGGTCAAACAGCCGCAGCCCGGCGCGCTTTTCCAGTACCGCCAAAAGCAACGACAGCCGGCCCTGATCCACGCCGCTGGCCATGCGCCGGGGCGTTCCGAAAGGCGCGCGCGCCACCAATGCCTGCACGTCGGTCAAAAGCGGCCGCGTACCCTCCAGGGCGCACATGACCACCGAACCGCTGGCATCGTGCGCGCGCTGCGAAAGCAGGGCCTCGCTGGCGTTGGTAACCTCGCGCATGCCCGCGCCCGTCATTTCGAACATGCCCAGTTCGTTGACCGATCCAAAGCGGTTTTTCACCGCCCGCAGAAGCCGGTAGTGGTTCTGGCGGTCGCCTTCGAAATAGAGGACCGCGTCCACCATGTGCTCCAATACGCGCGGCCCGGCCAGCGAGCCCTCTTTGGTAACATGGCCGACGAGGAATACGCAACAGCCGGAGGCCTTGGCCAGGCGAATAAGCTGCGAGGCGCTTTCGCGCACCTGTGAAACGCTGCCTGGCGCGGAAGCGATTTCCGGCAAATACATCGTCTGAATAGAGTCCACCACCATCACGCGCGGGGAAAGTTCGTCCATGCGTTTTTCCACGGTGGTCATATCGTTTTCCGAAAGCACGTACATGCCTGTTCCGGCCGCGCCCAGGCGGTTGGCGCGCAATTTGATCTGCCGCGCCGATTCTTCGCCGGATACGTACAGCACTTTCTCCCCCGCAATGGCCATGTTGGCGCATACCTGCGTAAGCAGCGTGGACTTCCCCACGCCTGGGTCCCCGCCCACAAGCACCACCGATCCGTCCACAACCCCGCCGCCGAGCACGCGGTCCAGTTCGCCGATCCCACAAGGGCGGCGCTGCGCGGCGTCGTCGGGAATTTCGTCAATGCGCAGGGCGGGAGCGCCCGCGCCCGGAGCGCGCTTGATCTTTTTTTCCGGGCTTTTGTTCTCAGCAAAGCGCTCTTCTTCGTTGAGCGTGTTCCAACTTCCGCATTCCGGACAGCGGCCAAGCCAACGCCCGGTTTCATAACCGCATTCCGAGCAGACGTACACCGTTTTGCTTTTTGCCACAAAAATGTCCTCCGTATGTTCGCTTGTTGTATTATATCACAACGCGGCGCGACTTGCCAGATGCGCGATTTCGATTTATAATATATGTATTCATGCAAAAGGGGTAATTCCATGCGCGACGATGAAAAACGACCGGAGATTCCAGACATAGGCGGCCGCGCGGACGACGAACTGTTCCAATATGGGGATGAGCAGGACGTGCCCGTGCGCAGAAGACGGTCTGCCAAATCCTCCGCCAGCAAAACCAAAAAGCCGACGAAAAAGCCCGCCGCGAAAAAGAAAAAAAAGCGCGCGCGCAAAAAGCGGCGCTCGTTTTTTGAATTTCTGTTTGCCGGTACGCCGCAGCGCACGCGGCGTTCAGGCGGTTTGCGGCTGTTTGGGCGCGAAATCCACATTTCCTTCTGGCCCGCGTTTTTAATAGCGATCGCGTTGCTGCTGGTGATCATGGTGTTTGTGCAGGGCGGCAGCCTTACGGTGGACGAACAGGAAGTAACGCTGGTCGGCCTTCCGCAGGATTTGGAGGGCTACCGCATTTTGCACCTTTCTGACCTCGCAGGCAGGCGCTTTGGCGACGCGCAGGCGACCATATTGCGCGAAATCGGCACGCTGGACTATGACGCGGTGTTCATCACCGGAGATATGGTGGGCGCCGGCAGCGATCCCGAGCCGTTTTATGAATTGCTTGAAGGCTTGCCTTCCAGCAAACCCGTTTACTTCATCGCCGGAGATTCCGACCCGGACCCGGTGCTGGATACCACGCGCGATATTACCGGCACCGTTGAAGAAATGGTGCTGGCGGACTGGGTTCTCGGCGCCATTGAGCGCGGCGCGATTTATGTGGACGCCCCGGTGGAGCTGAACGTTGGCAACAGCAGCATCTGGATTTCTCCAGCGGATATGCTGAACCTGAACGCCTCCGAACTGGTAAATACCTGCGAGGACCAGATGACGCAGGAGCAGGAAGGCACCGTGCTTGGCCTTGCGACGGATCACGACACGTTGCCGGCGACGACCTACCGCTATCAGCGCGCTCAGAGGCTGCTCAGCGCCGTCAACAGCATGACGGCTACAGACGTGCACATCTCCCTGGCGCATGAAGCGCCGTCGGCAGACTACTTGGCCGCTTCCGCCTCGCATTCTGCCGGCGAAAGTTTCCTGACCCAGCCTTCCCTGGTGTTGGCGGGGCATTACTGCGGAGGCGTCTGGCGTCTGCCGTTGCTGGGCGCGTTCTATATTCCCTCTTCCACGGCCGACCGCCATGGATGGTTCCCGGCGCAGGAGGACGTGCAGGGCCTTTCAAGCGTCAGCGGCACGCAGGTATACATATCCGCCGGCCTGTCTACCTCAGGCAGCGCTCCGCTGATGGCTTTCCGCTTTTTGAACCGTCCGCAAATCTCCATCATTGAACTGACGGCAACGCTGCCGCAGAACATGCTTACGCAATAACTTCAAACGGCCGTCCGCCTGGACGGCCACATTTTTTTGCCCGAAAACCGCCATACTGAAAAACAGGCATACGGCGGGAGGCGGAAATATGGCGGAAATCCCCAACGCGGAACTTTTGCGTTGCACGCTCACGGGAAAGCTTGAAACCGACGAGCAGCGGCTGCGCACAATTTTAAATTTGCCCGAAAACGAAGATATTATCGTTCGCCCCTTTGAGGCGGGCGGCTTTGCGCTGCGCGTAATTTACACCGAAGGCATGGCCCGGGACGACAAGATTGCCGATTTTATCGTGCGCGCCTGCCGCGCCTTCGATGCGGAGGGGGCCGAAACGCCCCCGCAGAAGCGCGCTGAACGCCTGCTCAATCGCGCTGTGGACATTCCCCAGGCGCGCCTCGAAAACCGCCTCAGCGCTCTGGTGGAGCAAATTCTTGGCGGCATGACTGCCCTGCTCATCGACGGCTGCCCGGACGCCCTGCTCATGGAGACACGCGGCTTTGAAAAGCGGCCCGTCAACCGCACCTTCAGTGAAAGCGTTGTTGTCGGCTCGCAGGAAGGCTTTGTGGAAAGCCTGCGCACAAACCTTACGCTCATGCGCCGCTATGTGCAATCGCCTTCGCTGGTTACGGAAATGACCACGGTGGGCACGCGCGTGCCGTTGCGGGTAGCCATCTTATACATGAAGGGCGTCGCCCGCGAAGATACGCTGGCGGAAATGCGCCGGCGCGTCAAAGGCATTACGGCGGCGGTTGTGCAGGGTTTGGGACAGCTTGAACAACTCATTGAGGACCGTCCCTGGGCCCTGGTGCCGCAAATGCTGCTCACCGAGCGGCCGGACCGCGCCGCCTCCTGCGTGCTGGACGGACAAATTCTCGTGCTGGCGGATGGTTCGCCCTACGCCCTGGTGGCGCCGGTGACGCTGTTTCACCTGCTGCACGCCTCGGACGATACGTTTATGCGTTGGCAGTACGGAAGTTTTTTGCGCCTGATTCGCATGCTGGGCGCGCTCTTTTCGCTGCTTCTGCCCGGCGCGTATGTGGCGCTGACGCTGTACCATCCTCACCTGATTCCCATGGCGCTTTTGACATCCATTGCAGAAACGCGCGCGCAGGTGCCATTTTCGGCGCTGACGGAGGTGTTGTTGATGGAGTTTTCCTTTTACCTCATCAACGAGGCAAGCACGCGCATTCCCTCGCAAATGGGTGCGGTAATCGGCATCGTCGGCGGCTTGATTCTCGGCCAGGCGGCGGTATCTGCGTCGATTATCAGCCCCATCGTCATTATCGTCGTGGCGCTGACCGGTCTGGGCAATTTTGCCCTGCCAGGATACGGATTTACGGTGGGCATGACCATTTTGCGCATTGCCATCATATTGGTATGTGCGGCGCTGGGGCTGTATGGGATGATTCTTGCACTGTTTCTGCTTTTGTGCCATCTCTGCTCGCTGCGCTCGCTGGACGTGCCGTTTATGGCTCCGGTCGCCCCCGTCCGGCCGCACAATCCGGATATATTGCTGCGCCTGCCTGTATGGATGCAAAAAAGGCTTCTGTTCCTGGCCAAACGCGACAGCTGGATGCGAAAGGAGGACGGAAAATGAAGCTGACGCTGCCCCTCTCCGCCGCGCGGCCGCTGGCCGTGGTTGCGGTAAGTTCGCGCCTGCTGATGGGGCTGTTTCTGGATATGCCGTGGTTATACAACGCAAGCTGGATCAGCGCCCTGGGCGGCATGCTTCTATGCGTGCCGCTGGGTCTGGTTGCCGATCGCTTCGCGCGCGCCTGTGATGAAGGCAGCGTTTTGGAAGCGCTGGAGGCGCATTCCGGGCCCGTCCTGACGCGCGGCGTCTGCGTGTTTTTCAGCCTGATCTGCATCTACGAAGCGGCGGTAACCGCGCGCGTTTTGAGCAACACCGTGCGCCATGTGGCGCTTTCAGAGTCCTCCGCCGTATCGCTGCTGCTTCCGCTGCTCATTGCCGGGATGCTTGCGGCCTGCTTCAACGGCCAGGCCGTGGGCGGCGCGGCGCGCGTATGGTTGAAGTTTGCGCCCGTGTTGCTGCTGATCGCCATACTCATTCAAATGAAGAGCTATCGCTTTGAATGGCTCACGCCCCTCCTCGGGCCGGGCCCGGAAACGCTGGCCACGGGGGCGGTCGGCGGCGCAGGCTGGCTTTCCCTGTTTGCGCTGATCTGGCTGTGCGCTCAGCGCGATGAACCCCCTGCCCCGCGCTCTCCCGTGCTGCTCCCCATGCTGGTTACGGGCGGCATATGCGCGCTGTTGCTGGCGCTGTTGGCAACCATGGCCCCGCCGAGCGTGCGCGCAGACCTGACGCGCACCTTTCAGCTTGACAAATTGCTTTCCAACGGCCGGGCGTCGCTGGTTTCGCAGCTTCCGCTGATCCTTTTGTGGTACAACGGTTTGATTTTTGGCGTAACGACAGGGTTGTTCCTGGCCGGAAAGCTGATGCAAACCGCCTTTCCCCGCCTCGACGGCCGCCTGGCAATCCTGCTTGCGGGAGGATTGACCTTTGCGGTAGCCATGCTGGCCCTGGCAGAGCAGAATATGGCCGTATCCGTCTCCAAATGGCTGTTTATCGCCGTGGCGGCGCCGCTAGCGGCACTGATGCTACCCCCGGTTTGGAAGGGAGGGAAAAAGCCGTGCGCGCCGTCAAAATAGCGGCTGTTTTGCTTGCCACCGCCTGTCTTTCCGGCTGTACAAGCGCGCGCCAGGTGGAAGGCATCGCCTTTGCGGTCATTCTCGGCGCGGATCTGACAGATGAAGAAAATATCGAATTAACCGTACAAATCCCCAAGATCGGCGCAAAAAACAGCGGTGAAGACGAGGAAACCGGCAGCGGCAATTCCGACTATCTGATCGCCAGCGCACGGGGCGCGACATTCACGGACGCGTTGATGGGGCTTGAAATTACGGTGCCGCGCGATTTGTCCCTGACGCAAGTCAAATTGCTGGTGGTTTCGGAAGAACTTGCGCGCCATGAGAAGTTTTACAACTTTGCCGAATCGCTGGCCAAGCTGGAGCAACCCTGCTCGTCGGCATATTTCGCCGTATGCCAGGGCGAGGCGGCAGAATTTGTGCGCGAGCAAAAGCCCGTCATCGGCATGCGGGTGTCCTCCGGCATCATCGCCATGCTGGAGCACCACCATACCCGCGGGTACATTACCGGAACCAAGTTTGCCGATTTTTACTATCAGGGGGTATCCGTCTTCTCCGACCCGGTAGCCATCCTCTGCGCCACTACGCAGAGCGGCCCGGAAGAACCCTCCTCGGAACACGCCCTGGATGGCGTGACGCCCGACCAGGTTCCGGCCGAATCCGAAAATTACAATGAATATGTGGGCGCCGCCGTGTTCCAGGATGGCCGGATGGCTGGTGTTCTCGACGGCCAGGAAACGTGCTTTGTCAACGCTGTGCGCGGCGCGACAATCTTTTTCAACTACAGCCTTGAAGGCATGCCTGTGAGCCTGCAATCCCAGGGCGTGCGGGACATGCGCATTGACGAGGACGAAAACGGTCTGACGCGCATCGCCTTTACGCTGTGCTTCAACGTAATTGCCGACCTGAAAACGCCATCGGTCGATACCTTGCGGGAGACGTTGCGCAACGACCTGCTCGCGCTGTTGCGCCGCTGCCAGCAAATGGGCGTGGAACCGTTTGGATTTGCCGAGCGCAGGGCGCAGGACTTTGTCTCTCTGGCGCAGTGGCAGCGTTACGACTGGAAGGCGCATTTTGCGCAGGCGACGTTCGACGTCGATATAAATATTACAGTGACAGACGCTTGACAGGCGGCGTTTGCGTACGCTACAATGTTTGATGGTAGCAACACAAAAGCGAACGGGTGACTGCGATGTATGCGCTGATCGTCAATCCTATATCGGGGAATGGACGCGGCAAACGGGAACTTCCACGCGTGGAGGCGCTTCTGCGCGAAGAAAATGTACCCTATCAACTGTTTGAAGCGGCGCGCAAAGGCGAAATGCGCGCGCTTGCCCGGCAGGCCGTCGAAAGCGGTATGGAGGGCATTGTCGCCGTCGGCGGCGACGGTTCGCTTTTTGAAATTATCAACGGCATGGCGGGCAGCGAACTTGCGCTGCTGTTTGCCTGCTGCGGCACGGGCAACGACTTTATCAAGGCCGTCCATCTGCCGAAGGACCCCGTCGAAGCCCTGCGCTTGCAATTGCACACTCCGCTTTCACGCATCGACCTTGGGCGCATGAACGAGATGTATTTTCTCAACGTTTCCGGTACTGGTTTTGACGTGGAAGTATTGCGCCAGGCGGAAAAATACAAGCAGCGCTACAAGGGGCTGGGCGTCTATCTGCGCGGCGTGCGCGACGCCATCCGCCACTTTCGCCCCCTGGAAGCGCGCATTGCCTTTGACGATGCGGAATTGACGCCGCAGAAATTTACCATCATCTCCATTGGCAACGGCCGTTACATAGGGGGCGGCATGTGCTGCGTGCCCACTGCGCAGGTCAACGACGGCCTGTTCGACGTGGTTGTTACGCGCCCTGTCCCCCGCTGGTTGATCGCCGTCCTGATGACCATTTACGTGCCTGGTTGGTACGCGAAAACGCCCTTTGTCGTGCACAGGCGCTGCAAGCGTCTGCGCATCGTCTGCCCGGGCATGACTGTCAATCTGGACGGAGAATTGTTCGATTGCGACGAAGCCGCCTTTCAACTTTTGCCCGCGGCGTTGCGCGTGCGCATTCCCGGCCTGCCGCCGCGCGCCGGCGCGCCCGCATAGCAGGCCTCGCCGCGCGGTGCAGCGCTTCGCCCCAGCGACAAAGGCGCATCCTTGCCGCGGCACTGTTCCCAACGCCTATACAGCGAACCATACTGCGCGCGTTTTGAAAATGGA
>CAJFUU010000153.1 GCA_904420265.1 uncultured Clostridia bacterium | reverse complement strand
GACATCTCTTTGCGCCCTGCCTCCCGCGACCCGCTCCGCAAAACCGCCGGTTACTCAACGGTTCATGGTTTCATATGCTTTTTGAATTAAAACACCGCTCGTAGCGCCTTCGCTCACCAAAAATAGGCTAAGGTTTTGAAGCGATGTCTCACTATGCGCCCTGCCTCCCGCGGCGTCCCGCAAAACCGCTTCGCGGCGTTGCATGGTTCCCATGCACCGTGTTTTAAATCAGGCCGCCGCCCGCAACACCCCTCTCATAAAGCAGATAGAGATTCTAAAACGACATCTCTTTGCGCCCTGCCTCCCGCGGCCGCCCCGCAAAACCTCCGAATACACAATGGTTCATGCTTCCATATGCTTTTTGAATTAAAACGCCGCTCGTAGTACCCATTCCCCAAAAATAGGCCGAGGATTTGAAGCGATGTCTCACTATGTGCCCTGTCCCCCGCGGCCGCCCCGCAAAACCGCCGGATACACAGCGATTCATGGTTCGCGCAGCGATACGTTCTCCCGGATTCCGCTCCAAATCGGGACTTTCGATAAACAAAAAGACGCATCTCGCAGGAAAATCCCGCGGGACGCGTCGATATATGATCGCGGCTTAAAGCCGTTCGTCAGGCTCGTTTCCCATCCGGTTTGCCGATTCTGCAGGCCCTCAGCCCTCGATCTGGATGGTCTTTTTCTCCGGCAGTTTCGGGGCGTCCTTCTTCGGAATCAGCAGATGCAACACGCCGCTCTCATAAGAGGCCTTTACATCCTCTTCCGTGAGGTACTCGCCCACGTAGAAGCTGCGCCGCATGGTGCCCGCGTAACGCTCCTGCCGCAGCATCCTGCCCTTCTTGCCGCGTTCGTCCTTCTCCAGCGATTTCTCCGTGGAGATGGTCAAATAACCGTTGTTCAGCTCCAGATGAATTTCATCCTTTTTGAAGCCCGGCAGATCGACGTCCACCTCGTAGCCTTCATCGGTCTCCTTGACGTCTGTCTTCATCATGTGCTGCGCGTGTTTGCCGTACAGCGCGCGGTCGACATTGCCAAAGCCGCGGAAGAAATTGCGGTCGAAATCGTCAAAAACGTCCATCAAATTTTCACCAAAGATCGTAGGAAGATAATTACTCATTGTGCAAACCTCCATTCATTTGGCGTTGCACCGCTGGCTGCATTGCCAAGTAAGCCGGGTCGCCGTTTGCCTTTGCCGGTCGGGCTTGTGTGGTCGCTGGCCACCGCGCTCATCTCTGCTCGCTGATTTTATTATACTCAAAAGTCAAAGAAAGTCAATAGTCTTCATCAAAATTATTTTGTTAATTTTTTATGTCTCTTCGTCCTCGATGGTAAATATCTCCTCGATGGTCGTGCCAAACGCCTTCGCGATGCGCCAGGCCAATACCAGCGAGGGATTGTAACGGCCCTTTTCCAGATTGCCGATGGTTTCGCGGCGTACGCCCACCTTTTCGGCCAACTCCTCCTGGCTCATGTCAAACCGGGCGCGGTATTCGCGGATGCGGCACTTAATCATGCGCGAGTCCCCGCTGTTCCCGCCATTCCAACACCTGCATGGCTACGGTGAAGACGAATATCGCCGCCGCAAAACTCAGGCCAAACGCCTGCGCCAAGGCGCGAGAACGGTCGCCAAACAACACAAACGCATACGTCAACGGCACCAGGCAAAGGAATTCCGCAAACAGCGCCGCCGTCGCCGCACGACGCATGTTGCGCTGAAACAGTTCGTCCGGCCGCACCGAAAAATAACGCGCGTAGACCGCAAAACCGAAAAACCCCAGCATACCCGCGTTCTTTGTGGGAAAATAGAGAAAACCCAGCAAGGCCACCAATGACAAAAATCCCAGGGCGTTCACCTTCCTGCGCATACAGGTTCCTCCTTGTTTATATGATATATTTCTATCTTTTTGATATAAATATACCACATGCGCAGCCAACCGTCAACCCCTGGCAAGAAAGTAACAAACCGGAATTTATCTGGCGCGCAAATCATCATAATTGGAAGATACATGCATAAAAGAGACAGTCTCTGCCCCAATTCCTCCCACGCAATCGGCGTTCCCTGAAACCCGGGCTTGTCCGCCATGACAAACGGCGCAAGACAGAGCATGGTGAATATCGCCGGCAAAGCGTTGGCAGTATTTCAAAGACGCAGACCGATACGCAACGGGGCGGCGTCAAAAACACCCCTTTGCAGGAAGCGTTTCAGGCCGCCCGGCCTTCTTCTCCGCAAAAATTCCAAATGAAATGCAGACGCCCGGCGCAGAGCGCCATCGCCATAAAGAGGATCGCGGCAACGCCCGGCGATTCCCGGGCAATCGGCAAGTACAACCGAATCCTCGCCGGGGCATGCGGCGATTCGCGCGACCAGCCAGATATTGTAAAGCAAGCGCGCGGCGCTTTGGAACTTCTCAGGATGCTCACGACCTGATTTCGATGGCCATAATCCCTCGTATGCCGGGGGCGTTTGTTAAATGCCGTTTTCATATATTGACACATAGCTCCTCGTATGCCGGGGGGAAACGTGGCAAGTGCTGCGGGCCTGTGCCGATTGTCTATAACCCCCGTATGCCGGGGGAAGAATGATTACGATGCTGCCGGAACTTGTGCCGATGACTATAACCCCCGTATGCCGGGGGAAGAACCCTGATTACGCTCGCATTCTATGCGTTCCAGGCTATAACCCCCGTATGCTAGGGGAAGAAACGGCAGGACGGCCGCGCGTTTTCCGTCGCCGTACTATAGGAAGAAGCCGGAAGGAGCCCGCCGGCGGCCGAACAGCGGCAGGGTATTCAAAACGTTCCCCATCGCCGCAAAATCCTCCAAGGGCTTTCATTTTCCCATCTCTTCATACGGCGCAACCTCGCGCACGGTGAGCACATCTCCTTCCACCGTAAAGCGCACGTCTACGCCGGCAAAGGGCAAACCATACAGGCGCGACGGGTCGTCCTGATAGGACGGACGCGGGTCTTGCGAAAGCACCTCCACAAGCGCGGCGCGCGCATGCTCCGGCACGCATTCCAGAAGCCGCGGCGGGAATTCCACCCGCAAAGCGTGCGCAGCCACAGGCGCGGCAAAACCGCCCGTGGCCTCGGGATGGCTGTCCACAAAGGGCAAATAGGGTTTGATGTCATAAATCGGCGTGCCGTTGAGCATATCTGCGCCGCGCACGCGCAAAACCGGCCCCTCCGCGCCTCCAAAATCAATGCCCTCCAGCCGCACGCAGGACAGGCCGATAGGGTTGGGACGGTACGGCGCGCGGGTGGCGAACACGCCCATGCGCACATTCCCGCCCAGCCGCGGCGGCCGCACCGTGGCCGACCAGCCTTCGCGCAGGGATTGCGAAAATTGCCAAATCAGCCAGATATGCGAAAAGCCCTCCAGACCGCGCAGGGCCTCGGGAACGCGATACGGCGGCTCGAACACCACCCGCGCTTGCAGCGCATCCACCAGTCCGCCCTGACGGGGCACGCCAAATTTGGTGGGAAAATCCGTATAGATGCGGGCGATGAACTCCATGTGTCTCTTCCTTTCTCATTCTGGTCGGCATGCAAAATTTTTCCAGCCTTTGCGCCGCATGCCCCGGCGCGCGCGGGGCATATTAAGCGCGGAGGTGATTGAGCATGAGTCCCAAGGAACTGCTCTACGTGGAGGACGCGCTCGGCCATGAGAAAATTCTCAAGG
>CAJFUU010000152.1 GCA_904420265.1 uncultured Clostridia bacterium | reverse complement strand
GGACGCCGCGATTTTGGACAATATCGGCTATCTGCACATGTCAATGGCCGAGCACGCGCGCGCCGAGGGCGACGAGGAAAAGGTAAAAGCGGAAAGAAAGCTGGCGTATGAATACTTTACCCGCGCCCACAAAATCAAGCCCCGGCAGATTACCACGCTGTACTATCTGGCGAAAATGCTTGAGGAAGACGGCCAGAAGGAGCGAGCCGAGCAGTTCATTGGCGCGGCGATGAAAGGGAATTTTTCCTCCATCTGCCCGGTATCCCGCGCGGAAGCAGAGGCCTTGCAAGAAAAAATAGCGGCCATGCCGTAAAGGCGCGGAGCGGAAACCACAGCGCCGGCGTCGCGATGTTTTCACGACGCCGGCGTTTCCGTTTTGGAAAGAGGCGGTGGGGGAACGCCGAACGCGTGCAAAGGCCAAGGCAGCCCCGAGGCCAGGCTTGGCAATGAGAGGTATCCGCACGCGCGTTGTGTGAAGGGTATCGCGCACAGTAGGCAAACGAGCGCCTTCTTCGAGGTATCTGCACGCGTGCGCGTGAAAGCATCGTCGTCCGGGCAGATCGGCCTGTTAAAAAGAGGCGTCCGCACGCGCATAAAAGGCTCCTGGAGGCCAATTTTCTGGCTGTGATAGAGAGACATCCGCATGCGTGCGTGAAAGCATTTCATCCGGCTCCCAGTTTTCGTGAATGATGAGGCATCCGCACGCACGCGTGCGCGAGAAGGTTATTGCCGCAAACGCCAAAATCCTCAAAATCAGAGGTATCCGCACGCGTGCGGCGTGCGCGAAAGAGAAAAGCGTTGCCGTTGAAAAAATATCATTCAGCGCCGAGTGCATACCATCATGCCTTGGCGCATAAACGGGCACTCCGGGCCTCTAGCGACAGAGAGAGAAAAGCGTCGCCGAGCGGCGGGAACAACCATCGGGAGACGTTTTCACACGGCGGCGCATGAAATAGCGACCAAACGCGTCGGCCGCAATCGGGCTTTGCGGTATTTTGGGAAAAATATCATTCAGCGCCGAGCGCATACCGTCATGCCTGGCACATAAACGGGCACTCCGGGCCTCTAGCGGCGGAAAGAGAAAAACGTCGCCTGGCGGCGGGAACAACCATCGGGAGACGTTTTCACACGGCGATGCATGAAACCGGCGACCAAACGCGTTGGCCGCCGGTTCTTTTATAGACAATGGCCGCGCGCGCAAGATCGGACGTTTGCCGTTTTGTTGCCTCCATGCGTGCGCAGCGAGCCTCCTGGAAGCAGGACGATTTTTCAGGTTTCCATTTCCTGCGCGGGAGCGGTAAAATCCACCTGCGGCAGTTCTTCCAGAGAGGAAATGCCAAAGTGCCGCAAAAAAGCGTCCGTCGTCCGATAAAGGATAGGGCGTCCCAACGCTTCGCGGCGGCCGGCTTCTTCAATGAGATTTTTGGCCAGCAGCGCCTGCACGGAATAATCGCACTTCACGCCGCGCACCTGCTCGATGTCCGCCTTGGTTACCGGCTGGCGATAGGCGATGATGGAAAGGGTTTCCAAAACCGCCTGGGAAAGCGGCCGTTTTTCCAGCGGCTGCAAAAACGCCTCCACCTGCGGCGCGTATTCCGGACGGATGGACAAAAACACCTCGCCACCAGAGCGGTTGAGGCGCAGGCCGTGACTCTCCAGGGAGAGATGGTCGGCAAGTTCAGTCAACGCCGCCTCCATTTCCATGGCCGTCAGGTTCATCGAGTGCGCCAGGTCTTCCACGCGCACCGGGTCGCCGGAAACAAAGAGAATCGCCTCGATGACCGCGCACAAATCCTTCATGCAAGCGCACCCCAATTTCAAACTTCAAATTTATTATAGGAGGCGGGGCGCGGCTTGTCAAGCGCGCCTCAAGGCGAATATTTTCCCGAAAAAAACGTAAAATCTCCGCTTTTTTGCCGAAACTTGCCTAAAAGCGCTATTCAGAAAGCGCAAAACACGGTATAATGGTATCATTCCCATCAAGGAGTGAGGCGCATGCCAAGCGAGCATCCGGCAATTGAACTGCAGGGGCTGACCAAGACCTTCGGCTCAATCATCGCCAATCAGGACATTGACCTGACCGTCTACAACGGCGAAATTCTGGCCCTGCTGGGCGAAAACGGCTCTGGCAAGACCACGCTGATGAACATGCTTTCCGGCATCTATAAGCCGGACGCTGGCCACATCCGCGTGAACGGTAAAGAAGTGCATATCCGCTCTCCGCACGACGCCATCGCCCTGGGCATCGGCATGATTCATCAGCATTTCAAGTTGGTGGACGTGCTTTCCGTGCAGGACAACATCGTGCTGGGCACGACCGGGCACTATGCCAGCCGCAAACAGCTTACCCGGGAGATCAATGATTTGTGCGACCGCTTCGGTCTGCATATTGACCCCGCCCGCAAAATTTACACGCTCTCCGTAAGCGAAAAGCAGACGGTGGAAATCCTCAAGGTGCTCTACCGCGGCGCGCGCACATTGGTGCTGGACGAGCCTACGGCGGTGTTGACGCCTCAGGAAATCGAGCGACTCTTTGCCATTTTGCGCAAAATGCGCGACGAAGGCTGCGCCATTATCATCATCACCCACAAACTCAACGAAGTGTTGGAAATTTCCGACCGCGTCACCATCCTGCGGCGGGGGAAATGCATTGGAACGGTGCGCACTTCGCAGACAACTGCCCGCGAGTTGACCGAGCGCATGGTTGGCGCGGCGGTTGATCTCTCCATCCACCGCCCCGAGCCGCTGCGGGACGCTCCAATGTTGGACGTGC
>CAJFUU010000151.1 GCA_904420265.1 uncultured Clostridia bacterium | reverse complement strand
CATCATCTGCATGTCCGAAGAGCCAATGCCTTGATAGCCGTCCGGGAAATACTCGGCCATCTGCTTGATCCACTCAAAGTGCTGGATATAGCCGGGATCGGTATAATCGGTTTCCTTGGCCATGAGCTGGGCGTGCCACTCGGTGCCGGTGGTTACGGGTACAACGGTCGCGGACAGATATTCGGCGACCATCCAGGAATCGAGAATGCCAAACCCGATGGCGACGTAACCCGCATCCTCAATCTTCTGGCACACATCCATGAACTCGTCGAACGTGCGCGGCGGCTCGACGCCCACTTCCTCAAAGATCGCCTTATTATAGAAGAAACCGCCATAGCAGACCGAACCGGGCAGCCCGTAGACGGTGCCGTCTTCGCTGGTCCAGGGGGCGAGCAGGTCGGAGCGCATGATGGAAATGTTGGGCACCATCTCTTCGGTCAGTTCATGCACATAGCCGGCGTTGTAAATCTGCAGGCCCGTGGAGAAAGCGCGCAGGAACATGATGTCCTCGGCGTTGCCGGACTGCAATTTGGTTTGCAATACGCTGTCATATTCGGTGGCGGTCACGGGAATGTATTCAACCGTGATGTCGGGATGCTCGGCGGTGAAGGCGGCGTTGATCTGGTCCCAGGCCGCCTGGTCCTCGACGCGCCAACTGGTGACGGTCAGATGCACCTCGGCGAGCGCAGACGAGAGCAGCGCTGTCGTCAGCAGAAGGGCGAGAACGAGCGTCAGGATTTTCTTCATGTGGATACCTCCTTTATATTCTATGGCATGCGCCAATAGCACCGTAAATACATTGACTAAACTAATAATACAGCATAAATGCCGGTATGTCAACTGAAAAATGGACAAAATGGGCAATTTTCAGCCGTATAAACTGGAAATTACATGGATTATTTGAATGTAAGCAGGTCAAAACAAAATTTATGCAGTAAATTTTATGGCGATTTTCGCCGGAAATATATTGACAATGCCGCGAGGGGCATGTATAATCAAGCGTGTAAAGGCGATGTTTCAGGGCGCCGTTTGGCAAGGAATGCCCTGTTTGTTTTGACAATAAATTTTGAATGGGTGATATCCCTTGAAGGATGATTTCCTTTCGCATGCGGACGCCGCACAGTTGAACCGCAACATTGTGCTGCACTATATCATGGACAACGAACCCGTTTCCCGTACGGATATATGGGAGGCTATGAGCATCAGCCGCGCTTCGGTCACGCAGATCATTCGCCAGTTGCTGGAGGCGGGGCTGGTCATCGAAACAGACGAGCGCCGCGCCACGGCTGGGCGTCAGCAGCGCTATTTGCGCATCAACCGGGACGCCCGCAGGCTGTTCGCCTTTGACTGGACGGGGCGGCTCCTCTGCCTTGTGAACATGGGCGGGGAGATTCTTGACCGCGAGGCCCTGGCGTTTCCCGAGGGAAACTTCACCCCGACGGCTTTCAGCGCGGTGCTGGTTGAAGGGCTGCGCGCGTTGCGCGCCCGCCATCCCGAACTGGACAACCATAAGATCGACCTGGGGATGGCGATGCCCGGAAACATTGATTCCCGGCGCAACGCCGTGCTCTATTCGGTCGAACTGGGCTGGCGGGATGTCAATTTGCGCCGCTTGTTCGCCGATTGCTACGACGGCGAGGTCTACGCCGAACGCATGGCCAACATGATGGTGCTGGGCGAACTGGCGGCCGACCGAAAACACGCCAGCGAGCATTCCACGCTGGTGCTTCTGGAAAAGGTCGGCCTGGGCATGGCGGCCATTGTGCACGGCAACTGCCAGCACGGCGGCAACTACATGTTTGGCGAACTGGGCCACATCAAATTGCCGGTTAACACGTATTGCTCCTGCGGCCAGCGCGGCTGCCTGGAAGCCGTCGTCAAGGACTTGCTTATGGCCAACGGCGGCGTGGTGGACGCGCAGATTATGGAATATATCGCCATCGGCGTCTCCACCGCCGTCAATATACTGGATTCGGACAAAGTGCGGCTGGTGGGCCACCTGGTGGAAGACATGTCCTTTGCGCAGGAAGAGGAATTGCGCCGCCTGATCGTTTCCAAAGTATCCAACGAGCGCTCCCGGCGATTGCAAGTCTGCATGGGCGGCGACTACACGGAATTGAGCATCAAGGGAATCAGCGCGCACATTTTCAACCATTGGTACGCAGTGGACTGAGCAGAGGCAAAAGGGAGGTTGGCAAAGCAATATGTATGAGCAGTATCATGAACTGGCGACCAAGGTGAGGGCGCACTGCTGTCGGATGGTGCATCTGGGAAAGAGCGGCCACATTGGCAGCATGCTCTCCGCCGCGGACATCATGGCGGTTTTGTACAGCGGCGTTCTCAACGTGGACCCACAGCAGCCGCGCAAGGAGGATCGCGACCGCTTTATACTCTCCAAGGGGCATGCGGGCGCCGTGGTTTACGCCACGCTTGCGGAAAAAGGCTTCTTCCCCCGCGAGTGGCTGGACACATATTATCAGGACGACGGCAAACTTATGGGCCATATCAGCCACTATGTTCCGGGCGTGGAATTTTCCACCGGTTCCCTGGGCCACGGCCTGCCCGTGGCGGTGGGCATGGCGCTGGACGCCAGGCACAGGGGCCGGACGCATCGCGTGTTCTGCATGCTCAGCGACGGCGATATGAACGAAGGCTCCACCTGGGAAGCGATCATGTTCGCCGGGCAACACCACTTGGACAGTCTCGTCTGCATACTGGATTACAACCGCATACAGGCGCTTGGCTTTTCCAAGGACATACTCGACCTGGGAGATGTCAGCTCGCGCGTAGCGCCGTTTGGCTGGGCCTGCCGCACGGTGGACGGGCACGACTACGGCCAGCTCGAAGAGGCTTTTGCGCAGTTGCCCTATGAGCGCAATATGCCCACCATGATCGTGGCCAACACCATCAAGGGCAAGGGCGTGAGTTTCTTTGAAAACATGGTGCATTCCCACTACTGGCATGTGACGAAGGAAGAGCTGCAAAAGGCCTACGAGGAACTGGGGGTGGAAGCATGAGAAAGATATTCAACGAAACGCTGCTGAAGATCGCCGAGAAGGACGAGCGCATCCATATGGTGCTGGCGGACATCGGCTATGGGGAGATCGAGGGCTTTGCGCGGCGCTTCCCGGACCGCTACTACAACTGCGGCGTGATGGAGCAGAACATGACCGGCGTCGCCTGCGGCATCGCCATGGAGGGCAATATCGCCATTACATATTCCATCGCCAATTTCCCCACGCTGCGCTGCCTGGAACAGATTCGCAACGACGTGTGCTACCACAACGCCAATGTCAAAATCGTCATCATCGGCGGCGGCGTTTCCTACGGCCCGCTGGGCATTTCCCATCATTCCACCGAGGATATTGCCATTCTGCGCGCGCTGCCCAACCTGCTGGTGGTTGCGCCCTGCGACCCCCAGGAGGCGGAGGCCGCCACCTACGCCATGATTGAGCACGACGGGCCGGTGTACTACCGCTGCGGCTATAAGGGAGAGAAGGACATTCACCACCGCCCCTTCCACTTTGAACTGGGCAAGGCCATTACAGTGGAGGACGGCGACGACTGTACCATCATCTTTGCCGGGCCCATTGGCCTGGAGGCGCAAAAGGCGGTGGAGGCCGTGTGCGAACAGGGCATTCATTGCCGGCTGATCTCCATGCATACCATCAAACCGATTGACAAGGACGCCATTTTGCGGGCGGCGCGGGAGACCGGGCGCATCATCACCGTGGAAGAGCACAATCTCTCCGGCGGCCTGGGCTCCGCCGTGGCGGAGGTATTGGCGGACGAGGGCTGCCTGAATATCCGCTTCAAACGCATGGCGCTTCCCGATGTCAACGTGCATGAAGTCGGCTCGCAGCAGTGGCTGCGCGAGCTGTACCATCTGGGCGCGGCGGACATTGCAGAGGAGATTCGTAAAATCTGTAAATAGCGTGTTGTCCCGCCCGCATGGCAGCCTTCGGGCGCGTCGTGCGGGCGGATCAATACCGTGGGCAGTGCGCGTCCGGCGGCCCGCGCGGAAGGGAGGACTTTTATTGAAACGTTCAAAAGCCGGCTTTATGGGGCTGATCACGCCGGCGCTGATCATCTATACATTGTTTATGTTGATTCCCCTGGTGGCGTCGTTGGGCCTGAGCCTGTTTGAGTGGACCGGCTATGGCGAGAAGACCTTTGTGGGGTTTTCCAACTTTGTGCGCCTGTTTACGGAGTACCCGTACAACGAGCGCTTCTGGAACGCGCTGGGGAACAATATCTATTTCTTCATTATAACAATGATCATCCAAAACATGGTGGCGCTGCTCCTGGCGGTGTTGCTCACGCGCGGCCTGCGCGGCAGCACGGCTTTCCGCACGCTGTTTTTTGCGCCCAGCACGGTTTCGGTGGTCATTGTCGGCTATATCGGTGTGTTGATTTTCAACCCCACCTGGGGCGGCCTGAACGCGCTTTTGCGGGCGGTAGGACTGGATTCCTGGGCGCAGGCATGGCTTGGCCAGGAAAGCACGGCGTTGACGGCGGTGGCGGTGGCCAACGCCTGGCAATATACGGGCATTCCGATGATGCTGTTTATTGCCGGCATTAACGCCATTCCCGAAGTGCAGTATGAGGCCATCGCCGTGGATGGCGGCAACGAGTGGCATAAATTTGCCTATATCACCCTGCCGAACCTGCGGCCGATACTGTTTGTGGTTTCCACCATGACCTTTGTGGGCAACTTCAGCTCCTTTGAAATTATCTACGCCATGGAAGGCACGCTGGCAGGCCCGAACTACGCCACCGATACGCTGGGCACGTTCTTCTACCGCACCGCGTTCGGCGCGCGCACGGGAGCGCCGCCGGAAATGGGCATGGGCGCGGCGATTGCAACCATTATGGCGCTGATTGTGGGCATTGGCGTTGTCTGCTGGCTGCGCATGTATCTGAAGCAGTACGACGAATAAGGAGGCGCGCAATGAGAAAGAAATTCAGCATCGGGCGCATCATCGTCTACGCTTTCCTGTTCCTCTATGCGCTGGTTGTGGCGGCGCCGCTGTTTTTAATGATCATCACTTCGCTGAAGGAAAACCTGGAGTTTATGAAGGCGCCTTTGGCGTTGCCCCAGGGGATGAACCTCTCCGGCTATGCGTCCGTATTTTCCAACGAGCAGTTTTTCCGCTCCATCCTGAACAGCGCGGTGGTGGCGCTGGTTTCGCTGGCTGTTTCGCTGACGGTGTCTATTTTGCTGTCGTACGCATTGGCGCGTTATCGGGGCCGCTGGGTACGGCGCTGGTATCTGTTTTTCCTGGTGGGCATGATCGTCCCCATCCGCCTGGGCGTGTTGTTCTTAAACGACATGTTCAACAAGCTGGGGCTGCTCAACTCGCTGTGGGGGCTGATCTGCATTTACACGGCGATGTCGATTCCGTTTTCCATGTTTATTCTCACGGGATACATCAAAATGATTCCTGCGGAACTGGACGACGCGGCCTTTATTGACGGCTGCTCCACCGCCAGGATGATCCCGCAGATCATTGTGCCGCTGATCAAGCCGGCGCTGGCGACCGTCGCCATTTATAACTTCCTGCCCATCTGGAACGACATGTACTTCCCGCTGATCTTTATTTTCGACAACGAGAAAAGGACGTTTATGCAGTACGTCACGACCTTCTATGGCCAGTACTACACGGACTACAATCTGATTTTCTCCGCTTTGACCTTCGCGACAATGGTCAGCCTGGTATTCTATGCCTTCGGCAGCCGGTCCCTTGTCAAGGGCCTGACCGCCGGGGCGCTGAAAGGATAGGATGAAGAATGCGTTTGCAGGACAAAATTGCCGTCATTACTGGCGGGGCTGGTGGAATTGGGCGCTGCGCCGTTCGGGCCTTCGCCCGCGAGGGCGCGACCGTATTGATTTTCGACGTTGACGAACAGGCCGGCGCCGCGGCCGCCGCGGAGGTGGTTTCTGCGGGCGGCAAGGCGCAGTTCTATCGCGTGGATATTTCCCGGTTTGCAGAGGTGCAAAACGCGTTTGCGCAGATTGAAAGCGCGTTTGGCGGCGTGGATATACTCTACAACAATGCCTCTGTGTTCTGGGGAAAGCGCGACGCCGCGCTGGATGTTCTGGACATGGATATGTTTGAGCGCATCGTCAAAATCAACCTGTTTGGCCTTGTATACTGCTCCAAATGCGCCATTCCCTTGATGAAGAAGCGCGGCGGCGGTTCGATTATCAACACGGCCTCTTCCGCAGGCGTAATCGGCATTCCCAAATGCGACGCCTATACCGCCGCCAAGGGCGGAACGGTTTCGCTGACGCGCTCCATGGCCGTGGAATTTGGCCCGTTCAACATTCGCACCAACTGCATCGCGCCCGCCGCGATTCGCACGCCCATGGTCGTAGAGAGCAATCTCAGCGATCCCGAGTTTGACGAACAGTATTTTCTGACCCAGGGAACGCCTTTGCGGCGTTGGGGGGAACCGGAGGAAATTGCCAACGTGGCGCTGTTCCTTGCCAGCGCCGAGGCCGCCTATCTCAACGGCGCGATCATTGTCGCCGATGGCGGCATCACAGTTTCCTGACAATTCCACAGACAGAGCCGGGCGCATGGGCAGGAACCATGCGCCCGGTTTTGAACGCGGGGCATTTTGGAGGAAAGATGACGTTTGCCAAAAATGGGTCGCCGCAAAAACGGGGAAATCGGCGCGGGGATGCAAAACCCGTCGCGGTCTTGGCGGTATCACAGTTTCCTGACAATTCCACAGACAGAGCCGGGGGCATGGAGCAGAAACCATGTACCCGGTTTTGAACGCGGGGCCTTTGGGGGAAGACGGCGTTTGCAAAAATATGCGTCGCAGCAAAACGGGGAAACAGGCGCGGGGGATATAAACCCGTTGTGGACTTGGCGGCATCACAGTTTCCTGACAATCCAACAGACAGAGCCGGATGCATGTGCAGGAACCATGCGCCCGGTTTTGAACGCGGGGCATTTTGGAGGAAAGATGACGTTTGCCAAAAATGTGTCGCCGCAAAAACGGGGAAACGGGCGAGGGGATGCAAAACCCGTCGCGAACTTGGCGGCATTACAGTTTCCTGACAATTCCACAGACAGAGCCGGGTGCATGGAGCAGAAACCATGTACCCGGTTTTGAACGCAGGGGGCCTTTTCGGGGGAAGACGGCGTTTGCCAAAAAGCGCGTCGCCGAAAACGGGGAAATGGGCGCGGGGATACAAAACCATCGCGGTCTTGGCGGCATTTCCCGTTTGTCCGCGCGTTTCATATTTTTCCGGCATTGCATTGGGAAACGAAAAACTGTTTGCCTGTTTTGCGCCGCAACGCGGCCCTTCCGGGCGCGTCTGTCAAGGCCGCGCCCTTCCCTTGGAGCAATTTGTATTGCAGTCCCGCAAAATTGCCGCAGTTTTTTCGCAGGAGGCATTGACAAAGGGAGGATTTCCCGCTATAATAATCAATACGGTTTTCATCCGGGGAGAGATGGCCGAGCGGTTTAAGGCGCTGGTCTTGAAAACCAGTGATGTCGAAAGGCACCGGGGGTTCGAAT
>CAJFUU010000150.1 GCA_904420265.1 uncultured Clostridia bacterium | reverse complement strand
TTTTTGGGGGCGTCAGCCGCCCAGATAGGCGGCGCGCACGCTGTCGTTGACGAGCAGTTTGTCGGCGTCGTCGGCGAGGGTGATGCGGCCTGTTTCCAGCACGTAGCCGCGCGAGGCCACCTGCAGGGCCATGAGCGCGTTCTGCTCCACCAGCAAAATGGTGGTGCCGGCGGCGTGCAGTTCGGCAATGATGTCGAAGATCTGATCGACCAGCTTGGGCGCGAGGCCCATGGACGGCTCGTCCAGCATCAAAAGCTTCGGACGGCCCATGAGGGCGCGGCCCATGGCCAGCATTTGCTGTTCGCCGCCGGAAAGCGTGCCCGCCACCTGCTTCTGGCGCTCCTTGAGGCGGGGGAAGAGCTGGAACACGCGGGCGAGCGAACTTTCCATTTCGCTCGCGGGGCGCGTATAGCCGCCCATTTCCAGGTTCTCGCGCACGCTCATTTGCTGGAACACGCGCCGCCCCTCCGGGCAAAGCGCCATGCCCAGCGAAACCACCTTGCTGGCCTGCATGCCGGCAATGTTCTTGCCATCGAAAGTCACATGGCCGCTGCGGGGCTTGAGCAACCCCGCGATGGTATTGAGCGTGGTGGACTTGCCCGCGCCGTTCGCGCCGATGAGGGTGACGATTTCGCCCTCGTTTACCTCGAAGGAGACGCCTTTGATGGCGTGGATGTTGCCATAGTAGACATGCATGTCCTCGACTTTGAGAAGGCTCATTTGCCGTCCTCCTTTCTGCGGCCGAGATACGCCTCGATGACGGTGGGATTTTGCTGTATCTCCTCCGCCGTGCCCTTGGCGATGATGCGGCCGTAGTTGAGCACGCAGATGCCCTCGCAAATGCCCATGACCAGTTTCATATCATGTTCAATGAGCATCACGGCGATCTGGAACTGGTCGCGTATTTTGATGATGCTGTCCATCAAATCCTCGGTCTCGTGCGGGTTCATGCCCGCCGCCGGCTCGTCCAACAAAAGCAACGAGGGGTTCGTAGCCAGCGCGCGCACAATCTCCAGCCGCCTCTGCGCGCCGTAGGGCAGCGAGCCGGCCTTGGCGGAGGCCATATCCTGCATGTCGAAGATAGAAAGCAGCTCCAGCGCCCGCTTGTGCTGCTTTTTCTCCTGCCTCCAGAAGTTCGGCATGCGGAAGATGCCGGAAAACATGCCGTAGGGCACCTGGTTGTGCAGCCCGATGCGCACGTTGTCTTCCACGCTCATGTTGCCAAAGAGGCGGATGTTCTGAAACGTGCGCGCCACGCCCAGCTTGTTGGCCTGCACGGTGTTCATGCCGGCGGTGTCCTTGCCGTTGATCAGCACCGTGCCCGAAGTGGGCTGGTAAACCTTGGTCAAAAGGTTGAACACCGTGGTCTTGCCCGCGCCGTTGGGGCCGATCAGCCCGGCGATTTCGGTTTTGCCAATGGTGAGGTTGAAGTCTTCCACGGCCTTGAGGCCGCCAAAGTCGATGCCCAGATGCCGCGTTTCCAACACGGGCATTTTGTCCACATCGCGCTCGGGCACGATGCTGTGGCTGGGAACGGGCACCATCTTGGTGGTGGATCTGCGCATGGTCATGCTGCCTCGCCTCCTTTTCCGGCATCGCCACGGCGATGCGGCAATATGCGCCCAAAGAAGGCGCGCATCATCGGGCTGTTGGTCACCAGCATCACCAGAATCAATACCACCGCGTACACCAGCATGCGGTAATCGCTGAATTCGCGCAGCATTTCAGGCAACACCGTAAGCAGCGTGGCGGCAATAATTGAGCCCCAGATATTGCCGATGCCGCCCAGCACCACGAACACCAGCACGAGGATGGACGTATCGAAATTGAAGCGCGAGGACTGCACCGAGGTCATGTTCAACCCGTAGAGCACGCCGGCCATGCCGGCCAGGAACGCCGAGGTGACAAAGGCCATCATGCGGTATTTTGTAACGTTGATGCCCACGGACTCGGCGGCGATACGGCTGTCCCGGCAGGCCATGATCGCCCGGCCGGAGCGGCTGTTGATCAGGTTGAGCACCACAAACAGCGTAAACAACACCAGCGCAAAGCCGATGACGAATGTGGATATGCGGTCCACGCCGCGCGTGCCCGCCGGGCCGTTGACAATAATTTCGCCCGCTACGTTGGGGTTGTCAAAGGCAATATGCACGCGGCCGTTGTCGATGGAAATATACAGGCAGTTGATGACGTTGCGAATAATTTCGCCGAACGCCAGCGTGACGATGGCCAGATAGTCTCCGCGCAACCGCAGCACCGGAATGCCAATAATCACGCCCGCCAGGCCCGCGAACAGGCCGCCCACAAACATGGAAACCACCAGAATCAGCGTTTCCTGTTGCGCGGCGACGGCCGCGTCATAGCGCATGGCAATCAGCGACGTCATCCACTGGGAGAACACCACGCCGGAGAACACGCCCACGCTCATAAAGCCCGCATGCCCCAGGCTGAGTTCGCCGGAAATGCCCACTGTGAGGTTGAGCGATACCGCCATGACGATGTACACGCAAATCGGCACCAATTGCCCGCGCAGCGAACGGGAAACCAGGCCCGCGTTCTGCAAAAGCTGCACCGCCACAAACGCCACGATGACAATGCCGTAAGAGATGAGGTTGTTGATTGTGGATTTTTTCAGCTTCATCCCTCTCACCTCACACTTTCTCATTGGCCTTCTTGCCGAGCAGGCCCGTGGGCTTGACCAGCAGGACCACAATCAGCACCGCGAACACAAACGCATCGCTCAACTGCGTCGAGACATAAGCGCCGCCCAGGATTTCAATCACGCCCAGCAAGATGCCGCCAATCATGGCCCCGGGAATGGAGCCGATGCCGCCGAACACCGCCGCGGTGAACGCCTTGATGCCCGGCATGGAACCGGTGGTGGGCTGCAAAACCTGATACGACGAGCACAGCAGCACGCCCGCAATGGCCGCCAGCGCCGAGCCGATGGCAAACGTGACCGCAATGGTGCGGTTGACGCTGATGCCCATCAGTTCCGCCGCGCCGCGGTCTTCCGAAACCGCGCGCATGGCTTTGCCCATCTTCGTGCGGCTGGTAAACTGCGTTAAAGCGATCATAATGACGATATTGGCGAGAATGGTTACGATGGTGGTGCCGGTGAGGCGCAGCGTGGCGCCGCTTTCGCTGGTGTAGAGCACAACGGTGCCGAAATTGCTCGAAGCGGCAATTTCCTCCGGCGAGGCAATTCCCAGAAAGACCGCCGCGTCTTTAATCATCGTGTCGATCACCAGAGGGAAGCTCTTGGGGTTGGCCGTCCAAATGAGCTGCGCCAGGTTCTGCAAAAGGTAGCTGACGCCAATGGCCGTAATCAACACCGCCAGCGGCGCGGCCTGCCGAAGCGGCCGGTAGGCCAAACGCTCGATGGTTATGCCCAGCACGGTGCACACCACCACCGCCAAGAGTATCCCCACTGCCGGCGGCAGGCTGAAGGAACTGATGGCCACAAAGCAGATATACGCGCCGACCATGATGACATCGCCATGGGCAAAATTGAGCATACGGGCGATGCCGTACACCATGGTATAACCCAGCGCGATGATGGCGTAGATGCTGCCCAGGTTGATGCCGCTGATGATGCGCTCGAGGAACAAGGTCATTTTCTGCCACCCCCCTGCGGCGCAAAGCGCCGTTTACGCGTCCGCCTCAAGCAACCAACGGTAACCAGTCTCCTTGTTGCGGCTGATTACCGTTGATCGCCCGACGGCGGCACGCCGTCGTATCAAAAAATCCCGAAAGCCCGGCCCCGGAAAGCCGGAGCCGGGCAAGCGGATTGCGTTATTCCGCGGCAGGTTCCGCCTCGGCGCTGCCCGCGTTGAAACCGACATACACGCCGTTTTCAATGCGCACAGCCGTCGGGGTCTTGGTGACCGCGCCGGTCTCGTCCCAGGTCATGGTGCCGGTCAGGCCGGTGATCTCCAGTTCCTGCATGGCGGCAATGAGCATTTCGCAGGCGTCCTCCGTCGAGGTTTCGGCGGTGATGCCGGCATTGTTGATGGCTTCATAAAGCGCATACACGCAGTCATAGCCGTCGGCGGCGAACTGGTCGGGCGTCGCGCCGTAGGCTTCCTGATACTTGGCGACGAAATTGACCGTCAGTTCATCCTCAGCGTCCGCGGAGAAGGGGGTGAGCAGCATCACGCCCTCGGCCAGGGAGGTGTCGAAGCCTTCAATGCCGAGAATGCCGTCCATGCCGTCCACGCCGAAGAAGGTGGGCGCATAATCCATGTTCGCGGCCTGCTGGAGGATCATCGAAGCGGGCGTGTAGTAGATGGGCAGGAACACCAGATCCGCGCCGGCTTCGCGCGCCTCGGTGAGCTGCACGGAGAAGTCGGTGGTGTCATTGGTGAAGGTCGTCACGGAGACGATATTCAGGCCCAGATTCGCGGCCTCGGCCTCAAAGGTCTGATAGATGCCCGTGGAATAGGTATCGCCGTTGTTGTAGATCACGGCAATGGCCGTGGCCAGGCCGTTTTCGGCAATGTACTGCGCCGAAGCAGTGCCCTGCGCCGGGTCCGTGAAGCAAAGCTGGTAGACGTTGTCCTTGTCGGCGATAACATCGGCGGAAGAGGCCGACGGGGTGAGCATGAACATGCGGTCGTTGTAGGCCTCGGCGCCCACGGCAATGCAGGGGCCGGTGGTGACCGTACCAATGATCATCTGCGCGCCCCAATCCCACAGGGCGTTGTAGGCGTTGATGCTGGTTTCGGCATCGCTCTGATCATCCTGCACGTTGAGCTCAATCTGAACGCCGCCCAGCGCGTTGACTTCTTCAACGGCAATCTGCGCGCCCTGCGCAGCGGACGTGCCATAGCTGGCATTTTCGCCGGTCATCGGGCCAATCAGGCCGATCTTGATGGCTGCGCCTTCCTCGGCAAACGCGCCGCCCACGACGCTCAACGCCATGACGACGGCCAGAACCAGAGCCAGAAATGTCTTCTTCATGTTGGTTACCTCCTGCAATATACTAACGAAAGCCCACGCCAAACGGCGCGCGCATGCGCAGTCGCTTCCAATGACGAATCGCGAGCCCTGGCTCGCGTTTTTGTTTCCTCTTGAATTTTTCTTATCGTATCACCACACGTCCCATACGTCAATGGCATTTCTGTTAAATTGATGAATAATATACCTTTTACTATTCAAAACCGGCGTCAATTTCGAAATGCAACGGTTTTGAACATGCAAAAACAACCGCTTTTTGCAATTTCATCCATCAAATATGCAATTTTGCATATCAACTCTTCCGCGATGTCCATCATGCGTCGCGCCACTTTCGCGGCCGAAAGCGGGCAATGGACAATTCAATTCATAATTATTCAGTTTTTGTGTATAAAATTTCCAAAATGCGCAGGGACAGCATGGCGTCGTTCCGCAGGATATTAACAAATGCAACAGGCTGTAAGCGCCATGAGAAGACCCGCAAGGCAAGAAAGCAAACCTGCAGGCAAGGGGCCTTCCGTGGACGCAAGCGCCCGCAGCCCGCTGGTGCGCTGAGGCACTAAGTAAGAATTTCTTCCAATTCTATTTCTTCAGGGCAATTTTTGCGCTTGCAGGCTTTGTCAGCGCTCTGAAACTTCGCCGTCTGGCGAAGTTTATCGCTTTGCTTTGCGACTGCATTTGACATTCACGCAGAGCCTGGCAAATGCACCGAGGAAACAGAGATTGCTTCCACCTCTTGTTTTATCCAGGCGACTTTTTCATCGCTGGCTTCATCTGCACTTTGCGGCACCGCAGGGGAGCGCGAGAGGGTAGAGGCACTTTCGCACTTTTATCGTCCCCGACGACCGATTCTGATAATTTGGAAAATCGTCAAAATCGCCTCGTGTACGTCGGGGACGGGGCGATTTCTGCGTCGGAAAATCCCATTTCCCAGAGCAAAAATCGTTTCCTTGCAATCTTTGCCTGTGTCGCGCAGCGGCGCGGGCAAAAATTGGAGAGGACGGCCGGAGGCGCAGAATCCTGCAGATTCAGCGGCTTCGCCAAAGACG
>CAJFUU010000149.1 GCA_904420265.1 uncultured Clostridia bacterium | reverse complement strand
GAAAATTGGAAGCAATTTTGCTCCCTACGATGCATTTGCCGGGCCTGCCGGCTTGCCTGACGCAGGTGTGAAGCGGCAAACTTCGCCAGGCAGAGAAGTTCCAGAACGCAGACGAACCCGCAAACGCAAGAGCTGCCCTGGCAAAACGGGGACAGAAGCAATTTCTTCTCCCTTGATGATTTGCCAGGCTCTGCGGGAACATCAAATGCAGGCGCGGGGCGACAAACTCCATCGCCCGGCAAAGTTACAGAGCGCAGACGAACCCCGCAAGCGCAAAGACTGCCTTGATAAAACGGAGCAGAAGCAATTTCATCTTCCTTAACGCACTTGCCAGGCTCTGCGGGAACATCAAATGCAGGCGCGGGGCGATAAACTCCGCCCGAGGCGAAGTTTCCCTGTCATCCGCGCTTGCAGTATGCGGTCGCTTGCAGCCAGGCAAGTTTCCTTGTCTGCAAGTTTGCTTCTTTGGCTTGCGGGTTTTCTCATCGCTTTGGCAATCTGTCGATCTTGTCAGCATTTGTGCTTCGCGGACAGAGACAATCCGCGGAAATTGATGGATTCGTCTCAACACCGGGGAAGCGCCATTCCCGTTTTGAGAAAAAGCGCCTGAAAGGGGCCTTCTGCTCTGGCAGGCCGGGCTTTGGTCAACATAGTTCCTCTGCGCCGCTTTTCGCCAAATCGTTTTGTGGCCTTTCCATAAATACACTGGCCGGGCGAAGGCGCTTTGCTGCAAAGCCGTATGCTTGAAACCCGGCAATGTGCCTTTCGAACATTGAAAACGAAAGAAGTATTATGCTTCTTATTGGGAATTGTTTGCGCAAACTGCACGTTCCGACCATTTTTCTGGCGGCAGAAGAAAATTGGATGCATTGCGGGCGGCGCGGCGCGCAGACGCCTGGCCGTTTATTGCGCCGGGAACAACGAACGCTTGCGGTTTTCTGCATCCATTCAAAAAGCAAATGCAATGGTTTTGCGCCAACCCGGCCATCTCCACAGTTGCCGGCAGAAAATATATGCGCCGCCTTGCGAACGGTTTGCGGCAAGGCGGCGCGATGCTTTTATTTCCGGGCCTGGAGGCAGGCGGCGCGCATGTTTTCAGTGCAGCGACTCCAGATAAGCGCTGGCCATATAGGCGGCCGTTGCACCATCGCCCACGGCGGTAGAAACTTGCCGCAGCGGTTTTTTGCGGCAATCGCCCGCGGCGAATACGCCGGGAACGGAAGTTTTGGTGTCTTCCCCCGCGAGGATATAGCCTGCGTCGTCCAGAGACAGCGCGCCCGCGAGCAATCCAGTCTGCGGCACGACGCCCACGGCGACAAACAGCCCGTCTGCGCGCAGCGTCCGATCACCGGACAGGCGCAGAAGCAGGCCCTCCGCATCGCGCTCAATTTGGGAAACCGTGAAACCCAGCAGCATTTCCACCTGGCTGTTTTGCCGCAGTTTTTCTACCTGCGCGCCCATCGCCCGCAGCCGGTCGCGCCGATGGATGAGCGTGACATGGGCAAAGCGCGAAAGATACAGGGCGTCTTCCACCGCCGTATCGCCGCCGCCCACTACGGCCACGCGCTTGCCGCGGTAGAAAGCGCCGTCGCAGGTGGCGCAATAGCTTACGCCCCGGCCGATGTTTTCCGCCTCGCCGGGCACGTCCAGCTTGCGCGGCGTCGCGCCCAGGGCGAGAATCAGCGCCCGGGCCTCCAGTTCACCGTCGTCCAACGTCAGGCGTTTGTGCTCAAGGTCGATTTTGCGCACGTTGGCATAGCGCGTTTCCATGCCAAAGCGCGCCGCCTGATCGGCGAAGGCCATCATCAGTTCCGGGCCGCCCACGCCTTCGGGGAAGCCGGGGTAGTTTTCCAAGCGATCGGTCGTGGCCGCCTGTCCGCCCGGAAGGCCGCGTTCGAGCAGCACCGTTTTCCAGCCCGCGCGCGCCGCATACAGTCCCGCCGTCAAACCCGCCGGACCGCCTCCAACAATTGCAACATCGTACATTTTTTCCTCCTGAAAGATAGTGTCGCCGGGAAAGAGATTATAAAGGGCGCTTCCAACGCACGCCGCCGGAGCAAATCTGGATGGATGGCGGCGAACGTGCCCTGCAAATGCAGACGCTTGGACGCATCCAAACTTCCGCACGAACGGGAAAAGGGCGATGGAACGCGCAGAAAAGAGCCTGTAAGCAAAGCGAACGACCGTTGCCGCGCCCTCGAAGTTGCTTTCAAAACGATGGAACCGTCCCGCCAGGATGTAAGCGCCAAAGGCATGCCGTTGGGAAATGGTTTCGACCGGCGCACCCGCTGGATTGGGCCGATTCATTCGAAGCACTGCGGGAACGGCGGTAATGCCCCGAAAATTCCACGCGCCTGGGAAGAACCGGCACAGCGAACAGGCGTTGCCACGCCTTCGAAGTTGCTTCTAAAACGGTGGAACCGTCCCGCCAGGCTGAAAACGCCAAAGACATGCCGTTGGGAAACGCCTTCGCCCGGCGCACCCGCTGAGTTGGGCCGATTCATTCGAAACACTGCGGGAACGGCGGTAATGCGCCCAAAATTCCACGCGCCTGGGAAGATTCGGCATAGCAAATGGATGCGTCGCGCTTGCGAAGTTGCTTCCAAAACGGTGGAACCGCCCTGCCAGGATGTAAGCGCCAAAGGCATGTCGTTGGGAAACGGCTTCGCCCGGCGCGCCGCTGGATTGGGCCAATTCATTCGAAGCGCCGCGGGAACGGCGGCCAACCCCCGAAGATTCCACGCGCATGGAAAGATTCGGCACATCGAAGGGCATTGCCATGCCATCGAAGTTGCTTTCGAAACGGTGGAATCACTCCGCCAGGATGTAAGCGCCAAAGGCATGCCGTTTGGGAAATGGCTTCGCCCGGCGTACCGATGGATTGGGCCGATTTATTCGAAGCGCCGCAGAAATATGGACATACCCCGACGGTTCTACGCGTCTGGGAGACGACCAAAGCCGTTCTTTCTCACAGAACAAGGCAAACCACGATTTTGCGCTCCGCGAGGCGACAACGGCAGGCCGCCAACGCCTTTGCCCACCCATGGGTTTTGTACGCTGGTAAAGCGCTCTCCGCATTTGCTGAGGTATCGCCGCACGCTGTTGATTTTGCCTGCGCGCAAAATAAAGGCGCAGCGGGGGAAGAGGCCATGAAGGAAATTCCACCCAAGGGCGGGTGGGCCTCGCTTCCGGGCGCCATCCGTGAAACGCGGGGGCCAGCGATTTGCCTAACGCACGGCGTTGGAATCTAACAAGCGCCATCCGCGAAACACGGGGGCCAGCGCCCAAAAGCCGGCGGCAGCGGCGCGCCTATGCGGCGTTGCGCATGGACATACCGTGCTGTTTCGCGAAAACCTGCGGACGCATCCGCGCCGCTTCAGGCACGGCCATCCGGCGGTGCGTCCGTTGCAGCATGCCGGATGGCCGCGTTAGAATTCGCGACGGCCCTGGAAAGCGCGCGAAAGCGTCACTTCGTCGGTGTATTCCAGTTCCCCGCCTACCGGTACGCCGTGGGCGATGCGCGTCACCTTTATGCCCATGGTCTTGATCAGCCGGGAAATATAGGCGGCGGTAGCTTCGCCCTCCACATCCGGGTTGGTGGCCAGCACCACTTCCTTGATTTCGCCCTCGGCCAGGCGCGACATCAATTCGCGGATGCGTATATCGTCCGGCCCCACGCCGTCCATCGGAGAGATGACGCCGTGGAGTACGTGATAGAGGCCGTTGTAATCGCGCATGCGTTCGAAGGCGTTGACGTCGCGGGGATCGCGCACGACGCAGACGATGTCCCGCCGCCGCGAGGAATCCGTGCAGACGGAACACTTTTCGCCGTCGGTATAGTTGCCGCATACCGGACAGAGGTGAACCTTCTTCTTGCCCTCGAAGATGGCGACCGCCAGTTCGCGCACCTGCGCTTCGCTCATGCCCACGATGTGGTAGGCCAGGCGCTGGGCGGTCTTGCGCCCGACGCCCGGCAGTTTGGAAAGCTGGTTGGCCAGCCGGGCAATGGCCTCAACTTCGGCCATAATTTAGAACAGGCCGGGCATGCCCATGCCGCCGGTCAGCTTGCCCATTTCGCGTTCCACCGTCTCGGCTGCGGTACGCAAAGCCTCGTTGACGGCCGCCATGACCATATCTTCAAGCATTTCCACATCGTCGGGATCGACGGCCTCGGGCTTGATGGAAATGGAAAGCAACTCGCGCTTGCCGTTGACCTTCGCCGTTACCATGCCGCCGCCGGAGGCAGCCTCAAATTCGCGCGCGTCCAGTTCTTCCTGCATCTTGGTCATCTGCTGTTGAAGTTTTTGCGCCTGTCGGGCGAGCTGCTGCATGTTTGCGCCGCCCATCATGCCGGGAAATCCGCCTCTTGCCATAGGAAAAGTCCTCCCCAAAATTTGTTTTCCGCTGGTCTATTATAGCAATTTCCCGCCCGGATTGCAAGAATTCACGCGCTTTTCGTTGACATTGACGGCGCGTTTTGCTATAATCGCCCTGCAAACAGAAATTGCCAAGGGGAAGAAATTCGCGTTCAGGCCTCAGAGAGCGGGCGGTTGGTGCAAGCCCGCGCCGGAAATGCGAACGTGCCGCCCCGGGCGCGCAAGCGCCGGCACCGCGCAGGAAATGGCGCGGCGGGCCGCCTCCGTTAGCGGGCAGCGAGTGGGCCTCTTTTTCGGGAGGCCAATCAGGGTGGTACCGCGAAACGCGCCTTTTCGTCCTTGAATGCGAAAGGCGCTTCATTTTTTGGATGTGGAGGATGGAACGAAATGAACGTCAACATCAAAAGCGCCAACGATTTGCGCAGCCTGTTTCTGAAGTTCTTTCAGCAGAAGGGCCACGCCGTCATTCCCAGCGCCTCGCTGATTCCCGAAAATGACCCGACGGTTTTGTTCACCACCGCCGGCATGCACCCGCTGGTGCCATACCTGCTGGGCGCGAAGCACCCGATGGGCACGCGGCTGACCGACGTGCAAAAGTGCATCCGCACCGGCGACATCGACGACGTAGGCGACCCCAGCCATTTGACGTTTTTTGAAATGCTGGGCAACTGGTCGCTGGGCGATTACTTCAAGAAGGAGGCCATCTCCTGGAGCTGGGAGTTTTTGACCAGCCCCGAATGGCTGGGCATCGACAAGGACCGCCTCGCCTTCTCCGTGTTCGCCGGCAACGAGGACTGCCCGCGCGACGAG
>CAJFUU010000148.1 GCA_904420265.1 uncultured Clostridia bacterium | reverse complement strand
TGCGGTGATTTTGCGCACCGCCACGCCGGACGGCGTTCCCGTGGCGTTTCTGCAACTGGGCAACGTGGTCATCGAAACCTACGAAAGCGCCGAGCCGGCGGGCAGGCCCGGAGGCATCGACCATTTGGCCCTGAAGGCGCGCGATATCGAGGCCGCGTTTGCTTCCGTGAAGGCGCTGGGCTATGAAATGGTCAATGACGAAATTGAATTCCTGCCTTTCTGGGAGAAGGGCGTGCGCTTCTTCACTTTCTATGGTCCCAACCGTGAAAAAATAGAGTTCAGCCAGATTCAGTAAGCGCAACGCGCCGGGCAAAGGGAAATTCCCCGCCCGGCGCGTTTCCTCATTGCGCTTCATAACCAAAACTTCGCACAGCCTCGCTTGACATTTTTGCAAGTTTATCGTATAATTCCTGCATATTCTTCAGCAGGGAGGGCGATTTGCATGTACTGTCCGCAGTCGATGCGCAATGCAGTGACGCGCGCCGCCGCCCCCGCCACCGTTTTCGCTCAGTTTCGATTTACGAACCGGGGCTCGTTTTGCTATACCTATTATTATAACAATTTTTCGTCCTTGTCCCGGAAAAATCACCGGCCGGACTGCTGAGGTATTTGAAGAAATACTTGAAGGCGGCGCCCTGATTTTGACGGGCAGCCGCCTTTCTTGTATAGACAAACAGCACACGAAAGGGAGCGGACAACAATGAAGAAAGTTCTCACGCTGGTTCTGGCACTTGCGCTTACCCTGGGCTGCGCGCTTGGCGCGTCGGCCGAAGAGGAGAGCTACACCATCGGCATCTGCCAGCTTGTGCAGCACGACGCGCTCGACGCCGCCACCGACGGCTTCATGGACGCGGTGACCGAGGCGCTGGGCGACCGGGTAACGTTTGATGTGCAGAACGCCTCCGGCGACAGCAACACCTGCGCCACCATCGTCAACAGCTTTGTTTCCCAGGGCGTAGACCTGATTATGGCCAACGCCACGGCCGCTTTGCAGGCCGCCGCTACCGCCACCTACGACATCCCGATTCTGGGCACTTCCGTTACCGAGTACGGCGTGGCGCTGGACATTCCGGACTTTGACGGCGTAACCGGCTACAACGTATCCGGCACCAGCGACCTGGCTCCCCTGGACGAGCAGGCCGCCATGCTGATGGAACTGTTCCCCGACGCCCAGACCGTGGGCATGCTCTACTGCTCCGCCGAGCCGAACTCCGTCTATCAGGTGCAGGTGGTGACCGAAACGCTGGAGGCCGCGGGCATCGAGTGCGAGGACTTTGCATTCTCCGATTCCAACGACCTGGCCGCCGTGGCCAGCGCGGCCTGTGAATACAGCGACGTGATCTACGTGCCCACCGACAACACCGCCGCCGCCTCCACCGGCATTATCGACGGCGTATGCCGCCCGGCGGGTGTGCCGGTCATCGCCGGCGAAGAGGGCATCTGCTCCGGCTGCGGCGTAGCCACGCTGTCCATCAGCTACTATGACCTGGGCGTTGCCACCGGCGAAATGGCCGTGCGTATCCTCGTGGACGGCGAAGACATCACCGCCATGCCCATCGAATACGCGCCCACATTCACCAAGAAGTACAACCCCGAAATCTGCGAAGAACTGGGTGTGGAAATTCCTGAGGACTACGTAGCCATCGGCTAAAAACGCTTGAGCGTCCGGGCGGCAGCCGCCGTCCGGGCGCATCCATGCAAAAAGAGAAGAGGGAGCGCATGACGATTGCAAGCCTGCTCGCAACCATGCCGGGCGCGATCGCCCAGGGACTGATCTGGGGCATTATGGCCATCGGCGTATATATTACCTACAAGGTGCTCGACATTGCAGACCTGACGGTGGACGGCTCCATCTGTACCGGCGGCGCGGTGTGCATCATGTTGATGCGGGCAAACTTTCCCCTGCCTGCGGCAATGCTGATCGCGGTGTTGGCCGGCATGGCGACAGGGCTGGTGACGGGGCTTTTTCATACCCTGATGGGCATTCCCGCCATCCTGGCGGGCATTCTTACCCAGCTTTCGCTCTATTCCATCAATCTGAAAATCATGGGCAAGGCCAACCAGGCCATCAACGCCCGCAATTACGACGTGCTGGTGAGCATGCAGAACTTGCGGGACGTGCCCCTCTATGACAATACCATCCTGATTGTGGCGATTTTCGTGATCGTGCTGATCGCGCTTCTATATTGGTTTTTCGGCACCGAACTGGGCTGCTCTTTGCGCGCCACGGGCTGCAACCCCAACATGAGCCGCGCGCAGGGCATCAATACGGGCTTTAACAAGGTGCTGGGTCTGATCATTTCCAACGGCATTGTGGCGCTTTCGGGCGCGCTGCTGGCGCAGTACCAGGGTTTTGCGGACGTGCAGATGGGCCGCGGCGCCATCGTCATCGGTCTGGCGGCGGTGATTATCGGCGAGGCGCTGTTTTCGCGCATCTTCCGCAATTTCGCCCTGCGGCTTTTGAGCGTGGTGTTCGGCGGCATCATTTACTACATCGTCTACCAGACGGTCATCTGGCTGGGATTGGATACAGACCTTCTGAAGATGCTCTCGGCGCTGGTGGTGGCCGTATTCCTGGCCGTGCCCTACTGGAAGAGCCGCTATTTCGCGCGTGGAAAGCGAGGAAAGGCCCATGCTTGAACTTCGAAACGTACACAAAACCTTTAATCCCGGCACCGTAAATGCCAAAAAGGCGCTGGACGGACTGGATTTGACGCTCAGAGAGGGCGATTTTGTCACTGTGATCGGCGGCAACGGCGCGGGCAAGAGCACCATGCTCAACGCGATTGCCGGAGTGTGGCGACCGGACGACGGGCAAATCGTCATTGACGGCCAGGACGTGACCGGCATGGCCGAATACAAGCGCGCCCGTTTCCTCGGCCGCGTGTTCCAGGACCCAATGATGGGCACCGCCGCCGATATGGGCATTGAAGAAAACCTCGCCCTCGCCGCGCGCCGCGGGCAGCACCGGGGCCTGCGCTGGGGCATCCGTCCCGCCGAGCGGGAAAAGTACCGCGAACTTTTGCATGAATTGGGATTGGGTCTGGAAGACCGCCTCACCAGCAAAGTGGGCCTGCTTTCCGGCGGGCAGCGCCAGGCGTTGACGCTGCTCATGGCGACGCTGAAAAAGCCCAAACTGCTTTTGCTGGACGAGCACACCGCCGCCCTCGACCCCAAAACCGCCGAACGCGTGCTGGAGTTGACCGAGCGCGTAATCGGCCGCGACCATCTGACCACGTTGATGGTGACGCACAATATGCGCGACGCCATACAGCATGGCAACCGGCTGGTAATGATGCACGAAGGCCGGGTAATTCTCGACATCGCCGGCGAAGCCAAGCAAAACCTGACCGTGGAGGAACTTCTGGAGAAATTCTCCGCCGCCAGCGGCAGCCAATTCGCCAACGACCGGGCATTGCTTTCGTAAAGAGTTGGATCATACCCAGTAGTTTCGCCGGTGGTTTGACGAAGCCCTATAAGAGGCATGATACCGGAAACGTTCCCGCGCTCTGAATTGCCGGCACATGCGCCACTTCCCCCGGGCGCTGCTCAAAGCGGTTCTTTGCGTCGGGTTTTCCGCAGCACGTCTTCCATTTTGGGGAAAATGGTTTGACAATTCTGGGTACAGCTATATGCTCTTCGCAGCCCCCGCTTGGAGCGAGGTTCGTTGCGCAAAATTCGTCCCGCTTTCGGATAATTGCCGAAAGCGGGGCGCTTTTGCTGCCGCATGCAAGAAGTGCATTCGTTCGGGCGTGGAGGGAAATTCCATGAAACCATCGCTCTTGGAATGCCATAACCGATAGCCTTCCATGCGCGGGAACCGTCGGCGCTGCGGCTTTGCCGTTTGCGGCATTCCTTTTGCCTATTCTGCCTGTTTTACGCCATACAGATAATGCCGCATATCGCCGGCGTAATAGCGCGTCGTAAATTCCTTTATCCGGCGCATGCCAACGCTTTCCGCCACGCGAATGGAAGGGAAGTTGTCCGTGCGAATGATGGAAAAGACTTCATCCGCTCCCAGCGTTTCAAAAGCATAATCCCGGCAAGCGCGCGCTGCTTCTCGGGCATAGCCTCGATGCCAGTATTGCCGCTTGAGCAAATAACCTGCTTCCAACACTTCGCGGCCCTCGCAGAGTTGTATGGTCAGGCCAGCTTGGCCAACCATCTCGCCGCCTGCCCTTTCCACCGCCGCCCAGAGGCCAAAACCGAGCGTAGCATAACGCCTTTGCTGGCGTTCATACCAGGCACGCACGTCTTCATCGCTGAAATCATGCCCATAGGCATACATCACACGCCTGTCCTGCAACATCTCTCTTAAGTCCGGAATATCGCCTTCCTCCAATTCGCGCAGGAGCAGGCGTTCGGTTTGCAAAATCACGCGCATCGTTCAGTTGCCGCACTCGATGCTGATTTCGTTGAAAATTTTCAAAATATCCTCCATGCGCACGGCCTGCTTTTCCACATCCGCCTTGTCCAGCACGATGCCACCCTGGTGCATCATAATCAGGCGGTCGCCGTATTCGAGGGCATAGCGTAGGTTGTGGGTGACCATCAGGGCCGTGAGCCGCTTTTCGCGCACGATGCGATTGGTCAGCTCCATGATGATCTCGGCGGTCTTGGGGTCGAGGGCGGCGGTGTGCTCGTCGAGAATGAGAAACTCAATCGGCGTCATGGACGACATAATCAGCGAAAGCGCCTGCCGCTGGCCTCCGGAAAGGCTGCCCACCTTGGAAGAAAGCATGTTTTCCAGCCCCAGGCCCAGCGGGCGCAGAAGCTCCTTATAGGCCTCTATGCGGCGGCGGTCGGTACCGGGGCGCAGGTTGTAGGGCTTGCCCTTGTTGTCGGCCAGGGCCATGTTTTCCAGAATCGTCATGGAAGCGCAAGTGCCCATGGCCGGATTCTGGTAGACGCGGCCCATGCGCCGGGCGCGGCGGTGCTCGCTTTCGCGCACAATGTCCTTGCCGCCGAGAATGATGCTGCCCGAATCTGCGGGGATAGAGCCGCAAAGTATGTTGAGCATGCTGGTCTTGCCCGAGCCGTTGGAGCCGACCACGGAGACGAACTGCCCTTCCGGCACGGAGAGGTTGAAGTTCTCAAACAGGCAGATCTCCTGCACGGTGCCGGGGTTGTAAATTTTGCAGATGTTGCGCAGTTCAAGCATGCTTCTTCCCTCCCTTGCGCAGAAGCCCCGCCGCGAGGATGATGAGG
>CAJFUU010000147.1 GCA_904420265.1 uncultured Clostridia bacterium | reverse complement strand
ATCGCCGGCAACGGCGAGGGCAGCGCCCTGATGCGCGAACCCATGCTGTTGGGCAAAATTGTTCGCGCTGCCGTGCGCGCCACGCGCCTGCCGGTAACGGCGAAAATTCGCGCCGGATGGGACGCAGGCAGCGTCAACGCCGTGGAAATCGCCCGCATTTGCGAAGGCGAAGGCGCGCGCGCCGTGGCCGTGCACGCCCGCACGCGCGACCAATTTTACGCCGGGCGGGCGGATTGGCAGGTGATCGCCCAAGTGGCGCACGCTGTAAATATCCCTGTATTTGGCAACGGCGACGTGCGCAGCGGCGCGGACGCCAGGCGCATGCTGGAAGAAACCGGCTGCGCGCGGGTGATGGTAGGCCGCGCCGCGCAGGGCAACCCCTGGGTATTTTCGCAGATCAACGCCACCCTGCGGGATCAGGCCTGGACGCCGCCTTCGCTGGAAGAACGGCTGAAAACGGCGCTGCGCCACCTGGACATGGCGCTGGCGCTTTACGGCGAGGGCAAGGGCGTACTGGAAATGCGCAAACATGTGGCCTGGTACATCAGCGGCGTACCCGGCGCGGCGCGGCTGCGCGAGCGCGTCAATGCCCTCGGCGACGCGGAAGCGGTGCGCGCGCTTTTGAAGGAATATGCGCAGCGTGGAATTTAAGCGGATTTTGGACGGCAAACAATTCGGCTGTCAAAAAGCGGTAAAACTGCTTTTTCAAGAAGCGCCGCCTGACGAAATATCCTCGGTTTCTTGCGAAATTGGCCGTTTGCCATGGGAAGCGTCGTTCGGAGCCATATCTCCGGCAATGGCCGCCTGGCTGTATTCCCACAGTTGTGGCCGCAAACTTTGTTTGGCGTTTCCTGCCGGCAGGTTTTGACAAGCCGAATGTCTCGCCGTTCTTTTTTGTGCGCATATCCGGCGCATAAGCGCCATACGCATTTTTCCTGCCGCAGCCAGTCGGGCCGGGGTGCATATCCAGCGTCTCGGCCTTTCCATCCGGCCGCTGTTTTTGATGGTATGGGTCTCGCGCCGACGTTGTCCGTTCCCATCTTTCCGGCCATCCTTTTCTGACGATACCGCCCGGATCATAATACCGCGCCGCGCGGCAGCCAGTTTACAAATCCCTTCTTCCTCCTTTGGCATGCGCATCGTCCGCCTTTTCGGGCACAAATTTCCGCCGCCTGCCCCGGCGCCCGCATGAACCGTTTTTGTCGCGAACGGGGCTTTTTTGTGACGGGCGGAACTCGCGCTTTTCCACAAGCGTCTAAGGAGCAAGAAAAGGAGGGATAACCATGAAAAAGCTGCTGATTTTTGTATTTTGCGCGCTTTTGGCGCTGCCGGCATGTGCCGGAGCCGAAGCGTCGCCCACCCCGGCGGTAGAACCTGCGCGCGCGCTGGGCGACGGCTATGCCATTACCTATGATCCGACGGAATTTTCTTTCTATCTGGACGGCGTGATCGAGGGCACCGATCTGCTTGTACCCACGCAGGACGCGGTCAGCCCGGTATACCTGATGGTTTCTCGAATTGAGGACGTACAGGCCGAAATCGACAGTTTCACCGGCGAGACATACGCAGATGCGGGCGAAGTGGCGCTGCCCTCGGGGTTGAGCGCGCGCACGTTCACGCTTACGCGTTCCGGCGTAGATTATGCCTGTTACATCATTGAGGGCGAAAACCGCGCTTACTCCCTCTTGACCGTATGCTCTCAGGAAGCCGCCGGTTACGCGGAACTTCTGCGCGCAGTGGTGGACACCTTCACGCTGGTGGACGATGTGGAGGAAGCCGCCGCCGCAAACGCCGCTTAACGCGGGAAGGGAGGCAACCTTTCCCTGCTTTGCCGGACCTTGTTTTGGTCTCTCGGCGCTTGATGCGGGCAGGACGTTCTTCCTTAATGCATAACTTCCGTTGCAGTTCATTTTTACGCCTGCAATGCGCATGCCCGCTTTCGCCGCTCTTGCTTGCCCATGTCTTGTATGAGAAGGCGACCGGCCGCGGCCAATTTCGGCGGTTGAAACGCGGTTTTCACTGGCTGGCCCCGCTTTCGAGCGCCCGGAAAGCGCCGTCAAGGGGCAAAAGGCGGCTCGTCTGACCGAACGCATGAATCCCCGCGATCTGCGCGGGGATTTCATGTTGCCGAAAAAGCAGAAAGACTGGCTTTTTCGAGAAGCATTGTTGGGCGGAAAGCTTCGGTTCCTTGCGAAATGATCGGCCCATCCGCCGGGGGAAGCGCCGGTTTTGAGGCGCATGTCCTTGGTAATGACGAATTTTCGCCGCTTCCCTGCGCCGGAGCGGGTGGAAGGTGCGGCAATTGGCGCTGCTTGCCCTGCGGGCAAGGGCGCTGCGTGGGCGCGGGGCGACGCTGCTTGCCTATGGCAAGGGCGCTTTGTGGAAAAGGGACGCGCGGGATTTCCCTCCGGCGGGGTTACGGCGGGCTCTGCCCGCACCCGCTCAAGGGACCAGTCCCTTGAGAATCCCTT
>CAJFUU010000146.1 GCA_904420265.1 uncultured Clostridia bacterium | reverse complement strand
TCCATCAGCGCCGTCGCCGCCTCGATTATCGAAACCGTCAAATACAAGGTGGAGCACCTGACCGGCATCACCGTCGGTCGCGTCAATGTTTGCGTGGAGGATATCCGCGTCTGACGCGGCGCGCATGCCGGAAGTGGAGGTTTGCTGATCATGGCGCAGACAAAAATAGACGGGCTACTGTTTAAAGAAATGTTTCAATCCGGCGCGGCGCTGCTCACCCAGAACCGGGAGAGTGTGGACGCGCTGAACGTGTTCCCCGTGCCGGACGGCGATACGGGCACGAACATGTCTCAAACCATCAATTCCGCCGTCAAGGAAATGCAGGCGAAAAATGCCGTCAGCGTCGGCGACGTGGCCGCCGCCATCGCCCGGGGCGCGCTCAAGGGCGCGCGCGGCAATTCCGGCGTTATTTTAAGCCAGATTCTGCGCGGTTTTGCCAGCGCCCTGGACGGCGCGGAGGACATTGACTGCGCGTTGATGATTCGCGCCCTGCGCGCCGGGGCGGACACCGCCTACAAGGCCGTGATGAAGCCCAAGGAGGGCACCATCCTTACCGTGGCGCGCGTTATGGCTGAGGACGCCGAGCGCAACTGTCGGGAAATGACCGACATTGTCGAACTTTTCCGCGCCATTCTTAAAAGCGGCGAAGCGATTCTCAAAAAGACGCCGGATATGCTGCCCGTGCTCAAGCAGGCAGGCGTGGTCGATTCCGGCGGCACCGGCCTGACCATCATCTATCGCGGCATGCTGGCCGCGCTTACCGGCGAGCCGGTAGAGGTGGACGTGCCTGCCGAAAGCGCGCGCGCCGCCATGCCGGGTGAATTTGTGGACGACCACGAAAGCCTGGATGAAATTACATTCGGCTACTGCACGGAGTTTATCGTCTCCCATCCGCGCCCGGAAATGCGCGACAGCGACGTGGTGCGCCTGCGCAAACGCCTGGAGCGCATCGGCGATTGCGTGCTGGTCATTTCCGATTTGTCGGTGGTCAAAGTGCATGTGCACACCAACGACCCCGGCAAGGCGCTGCAGTACGCGCTGGAACTGGGCGAACTGGACGCCATCAAAATCGACAACATGTTCGAGGAACACCGCGAACGCATGGCCAAAATTGCCGCTGAAGAAGCCGCCCGGCAAAAGCCCTACGGCATTGTCTGCGTGGCGTTGGGCGGCGGTCTGGTGGACATTTTCAAGGAACTGAACGTCGATTGCATCGTCGATGGCGGGCAGACCATGAACCCGTCCATTGAAGACCTCTGCGAGGCCATCGAAAAGACGCACGCCCAGAATGTCTTCGTTTTGCCCAACAACACCAACATCATCCTCGCCGCGCAGCAGGCGGCGGAGTTGACCGAGCGCAACGTGGTGGTTTTGCCCACCAAGTCCGTGCCCATGGGCATTTCCGCGGCGTTGGCCTTCGACCCTGAAAAGAGCGTGGAGGAAAACCGCGCCGCCATGGTGGAAGCCGCTGAAAATGTGCACACGGCCTCCATTACCTACGCCGTGCGCGACACCAACTTCGACGGCCACGACATCCACGCCGGCGACATCATGGGCCTTGTGGACAACAAACTGCACGACCTTGGCCACGACGTGCGCGAGGTTGCCGAACATCTTACCGAGGAGATGGTCACCGAGGACAAGAGCCTTATCACCATCTACTACGGCGAGGACGTTACGGAGGCGGACGCGCAGGAACTTTTGCAGGCGCTGTCGGAAAAGTACGACCAGTGCGACGTGGACCTTCAGTGCGGTGGCCAGCCCCTGTATTACTATCTCATCGCGGTGGAATGATGGATTTGGAACTTTCCCGCCTGCCGGGGCTCGGCCCTTCGCGGCTTCAGGCGCTTGAAAAGGCGGGCGTGCGCACATTGCGCGATCTGGTGATGCGCCTGCCCGTGGCCTATCGGGATTTGACCGCGCCCACGCCCTTGGCGGAAGTGCGGCCCGGCCTGGAATGCGCGGTGCTGGCGCGCGTTGTGGGCGATGCGACGGAGCAACGCGCCCCGCGGCTGCTCATCACCCGCGCCCGCATCGCCGACGCCAGCGGCGACACCGTGGCCGTGTGGTACAACCAGCCTTGGCTCAAAAAACAGCTTCACTCCGGCCGGGAGCTTCTGCTCTACGGCCGTTTTTCCATACGCAGGGGCGAAATGCAGCTTGTTTGCCCGAGCATTGAGCGCGAGCGCGGCATTGTGCCGGTGTATAAAGCCGTGGCCGGGGTGCCGCCGCGCGCCATGCGCCAGGCCGTGCGCGCGGCGCTGGAAGTGGGCCGAGGCCAATGGCCGGACGAACTGCCCGAGGGCCTCAAGCGGCGCTACGGGCTGTGCGAGCGCAATTTCGCCCTTTACAACGCGCATTTTCCCTTAAACGCCGAATCGCTTTCGGCGGCGCGGCGGCGCATTGCCTTTGAGGAATTGCTCCTCTATCAGGTGGCGCTTTCGCTGTTGCGCTCGGACGCGCGCGTGGGCGTGCGGTTGGAGTTCCCTGATTCCGAAATTGAAAATTTTTGGAAGCTGCTCGCTTTCCCGCCCACCGGCGCGCAAAGGCGGGCACTCTATGAAATGGCGAACGATATGCGCGCAAACGCGCCCATGGCCCGGCTTTTGCAGGGAGACGTGGGCAGCGGCAAAACCGCCGTGGCTTTCGGCGCCATGTATCTGACCTGGAAAAGCGGTTTCCAGGCGGCGCTGATGGCCCCCACCGAAGTGCTTGCCCAGCAGCATTATCAGGATGCGCTTTCTCTGCTTGCGCCGCTGGGCGCGCGCGTGGGCCTGCTTACCGGCTCGCTGACGAAAAAACAGCACGCTTTGGCGCACGAGGCGCTTGCCACGGGGGAATGGGATATTGTCATCGGCACGCACGCGTTGATTACCGAAGGCGTTTCCTATCAGAATCTCGGCCTGGTGGTCACCGATGAGCAGCACCGCTTCGGCGTGCGCCAGCGCACCAAACTGGGCCAGAAGGGCGAAAGTCCAAACGTGCTGGTAATGTCCGCCACGCCCATTCCGCGCACGCTTTCTCTCATATTATACGGCGACCTCGACCTCTCCATCCTGGACGAAATGCCGCCGGGGCGCACGCCGGTCAAAACGCGCGTGGTGCCGGAAAGCCGCCGTCAGGATATGTATGGCTTCGTGATGCAAAAGGTGCGCGAGGGACGGCAGGCGTATGTGATCTGCCCGCTGGTGGACAAAAGCGAAGCTGTGGAGGCGCGGGACGCGCAGGAATTGTATGCGGAACTTGTCGGGCTGCTGCCCAAAGCGCGCGTATCGCTGGTGCATGGGCGTATGAAGGCCGCGGAAAAGGACGCGCTGTTGGAGGCGTTCCGCGCCGGCGAAAGCGACGTACTGGTTTCCACCACAGTGGTGGAAGTGGGCGTAAACGTGCCCAATGCCAGCGTGATGGTGGTGGAAAATGCCGAGCGCTTCGGCCTGGCCCAGCTTCATCAGCTCCGCGGCCGCGTGGGGCGGGGCCAATACGAATCGTGGTGTTTTCTGGTGGCGGAGCCAAACGAGCGTCTGCGCCTGCTTGCGCAGACCAGCGACGGCTTTAAAATCGCCGAAAAGGACATGGAATTGCGCGGCCCGGGCGAATTGTTCGGCGAGCGGCAAAGCGGCATTCCCGCCATTGGCCTTTCCATGCTGGCGGGAGACACGCAGCTTTTGAAAATTACCCACGACGAGGCGCGCGCCCTGATGAAGCGCCCGCAGGACGCCGAAACCCGGCAAGTCGTCGCGCTGGCCCGCCGCGCCTTCCTGGGCCGCCTGGAGGATGTGGCGCTCAATTAGGGCGGCTTGCGCGGTCTGGTGGCATTGCCGGACGTGGCTTTTGCGCGGTAAAAATTGCTTGCGGTGACGGCCGCCGGCAAAGCCGTTGCTTTCCGCGCTTTTTCCCAAACGCCCCGGCATCTTGCGGGGCGGCCGCTGTCTTGCGTTGGGCAATGCGGACGGGCTAAACGCTGCAAAGCGCAGACAAAGCCCGCAAACGCAAAATTGGCCCGGTGAAACAGGAGACAGAAGCAATTGTCTCCCCGGCGCCGTTGCCAGCCTGCGGGAGCGTCAAATACAGCCGCCAAGCGGCAAAACTTGCCAGGGACGAAATTTTCGCGGCGCAATTGCCAAGCCCTGCATGGTTGGGGATGGTCGAATGCAATTGCCAAGTGGCAAAACTTGCCAGGCGGAGAGGTTCTCTCGGTGCAATTGCCAAGCCCTGCGTGGTTGGGGATTGTTG